>CAZPCO010000096.1:0-9577 GCA_964585025.1 uncultured bacterium
GACCACGGATAGAGAAAGAGGGATTTCCCACGGATGAACACTGATGGACACGGATAAACTCATGGATTGGGATGTTTGTTGATTTCCCACGGATCAGGAGAAGAACTTCCCACGGATGAACACAGATAGACACGGATGAATTCATGGAAAGGGATGTTTGTTGATTTCCCACGGATGAACACAGATAGATTTGTTGGTGGTCTTGGTGAGTTTCTTTATATTAACAAAGGCCTGAGATTGTTTTGTTTTCGTGTTGGCCCGTAAAAAAAATGCAGAGCAAACAGTTGTTTGACGTGCTAAAATCAGAATAGAAATATGCTGAAAAGGGTATTACGGGTTGCCTTGGTTCTCTTTATGGTCTGGGCGCTGTCATCATGCGCTCAGGCCAATATGCGTACGACCAAAGTCAGACAGGGTTTCGACCGCAAGGTCACCGAATTGATGATTCTGGCGCAGCAGGCGCGTAATGCCGGTGATATGGCAAATGCAGAGTTATTCTGGATGCATGCGCGTGAGCTGAAACCGTCGTTGCCGCGGCCAGTCTGGCTTGATCGCAAGCCTGAGCCTGTGCCTGAGCCTTTGCCGGTCAGCGAAGACGACCTGTTGGCGAGAGTTGCCAGTCTTCCGTATGAACAGGCTAAGATGTTGCTCGAAGAGCGCATCGAAATGGACCCGGGCAACGACAGGGTTCGCAGGTTGTTTCTTGAACTGGCGCAGCGCAATTCTGACCATGTTGAATCGACCAGACACCAGAGTCTGCTGACCCTCGAAAACTCAAACTCATGGAGAGTTTTCCTCTGGTATGCTCTGGGCCTTGTTCTCTTGCTTCTTCTGATCTGGCAAGTTGTGGGTTTATACCGTGATCTGACCCGGTGATATGTATTTCCCCCTGTGATAGAGGGGCTTATTTTTGTTAGAATTGTACATGGCTATTGAACCCGTCTTAAGGGATATGGGGAGATTTATGAAAATAAAAAATAGATTCGATATAAACCGGTTGGTTGGAAAATTTCTGCCTGTTTTGTTGCTTGCGGCATTTTTTCTTCTGGTCAGCCCAGGCGTTTTCGGGTTACAGCAATTGGCCAACACTGGTTTTACCGGTAACGATAATGGCTGGGATTCCCAAAACAGAGTCGTTAGAACTTATCTGATGTCTACCTTTGGGTATAATGCAAACTATTTCAGGGGTGAATACCTGAGCGCCGGAGCCGGACGCACTTCTGACTTTTTCCTGGAACAGAGTTTTGTGACTCCTGGTCAGGTAAATGCCAGAATGATTTTTGACAGATACCGTCGGCGAACAAATTCACCATTGGTTTTCTATCTCTCCGGTCGTCTTGTCGATACTTCAGACGGCTCGTATGACGAAGTGTTTTCAGAGACTTTCAATAATGCAAATTACGGCCGTAACGCATGGATTGCAGGTACATGGAGCACTCCGGTAACGCTTGATTCAGGAAAGACTTACGCGGCAAGAGTATATCTGGATGTAACCTGTGATAACGGTGATATGGCAGGGGTCTGGATCGATAATTTTCTCTGTGACATTAGCCCTCACGGTCTCTCTGCTACTCTGAGCGGCAGCAGCAACATTCTGAGCTGGGATGTCAGCACCGGTCAGGCCACCCTGCGTGCTGCCAATCCTTACCGCGTTTACCGCGGCACCACAGTGGCAGGCATAGCTGCTCTGTCATTAACCGGCACCAACGGCTACACCGATGCGGCGCCTCCGGCGCAACCAGTAGTTTTTTATACCGTTACCGACTATGATACCGGCAATGTCGAATCTCCTCAATCCGTGGTTCTGCCGGTCGTCAGAATTCCAGTCCGTGATGGCTCGGCGTCAGACATTGACTTTTCCAATGATCCGACATCCATCAGCGTTAACTGGGATGACATAGCCGACGTTGTCGGAATGACCAAGCAGAGTTACGAGGTGGCTCTGGGCACCACAGCGGGCGGCACAGACGTGGCTAACTGGACAAACGTGGCTCTGGGCACCAGTCACACTTTCACTGGTCTAACTCTCGCCTATGGAACAACCTATTACGCATCTGTAAGAATAATAAGGGCCGAAGGACCGTTGAATTTTTCTTCCAGTGATGGGGTCAAAATAGTTACTACGACTCTTCGAGACGGTAGTGCTGCCGACGTAGATTATTGGAGCGATGCATCGACGCTGACCATCAACTGGGATAGCGTTGGTGCAGGAATTACCAGATACGAAGTCGCGCTTGGCACCTCTCCTGGCGCAACTGATGTTGCAGGCTGGGCAAATGCGGGTCTGGCACTGAATTACACTTTTACCGGGCTTTCGTTGAGCAATGGTTCAAGTTATTACGCTACCATCAGAATTGTATATCCAGGGCCAAACACCACCAATCTGGTCGACAGCGATGGCGTGACTTATATTACCACTAATGTTCGCGATGGTTCTGGCGCTGATGTATCCATTACATCTTCATTGACCGATGCCGACATGAACTGGGATGCAATCGTCGGCATGTCGGTTGATCATTATGAAGTTGCTCTGGGCACCACTGCCGGTGGTGCCGATGTCGTCAGTTGGACAAACGTTGGGGCTTTGACGGGTTACACTTTCAATTTGTTGACATTAAACAATGGCGGCACTTATTACTGCAGTGTGCGTGTTTATTCCGCTCCTGCAGTCTTGTTCGCTACTTACAGCAGCAATGGTTTTTCGCCGGCAGTGTCATATTCGACGACGGTGCGTGACGGCCCGGCCGCTGACATTGACTTCAGCATGGGAGAAACCTCCATTTCTTTGAACTGGGATGACGTGGCTATCACCAAAGAGCGATATGAAGTGGCTCTTGGCACTACGCCCGGCGGCGCCGAAATCGTCGGCTGGACCGACATGGCGCTGGCAACCAGCGGCACTTTAAGCGGTTTTACCCTCAATACTGGCATTACATATTACTGCTCGGTCCGCATTGTTCTGGGTGCCGGCAGCCTGCCGGCCAGCACCAGTGATGGTTTTCAATTCGCAAAAATCGAAGTTAGAGATGGCCCGGCTGCGGATGTCGACTTTACTTTCGCGCCCGATACGGTCGATGTGAACTGGGATGCTCCGGCGTTTCCGATTTCGAAGTATGAAGTGGCGATCGGTACGACAATTGGTGGTACTGAACTGTGTACCTGGACCGATGCCGGTACTGCTACCAGCATCAGCCTTACGGGTCTGACGCTGGTCGACGGGCAGTTTTATTTCTGTTCGGTGCGCGTCTACGATGCCGGTGGTGTATTGCTTGGCTTTAGCAGCAGTAACGGGTTTCAATCGCTTATTCCGACCAATATCGTTGTTCGCGATGGTCCTGGCCCTGACATTGCCGCAACATTTTTTGAAAACCGCATCGAAATGAACTGGGACTACGTGGATGCTAACATTACTAAATACGAAGTTGCGGTTGGCAAGTCGAAATATTCAGATGATGTCTACCCCTGGACCCCTGTAGGTACCGTCGGGCAGGCCGCAGTTACGACACCGACTCTGGCCAGCGGCACGGTCTATTATGCTTCGGTGCGCGGCATCAACAACTTCAAGGCAATCGAGGCGATTGGTGCAAGTAATGGCGTCGTGGCCCGCCGCGACCCGGTGCTGGTCGACACGGCATCGCAGAGCTATTTCCACAATGCCAGAGTGTTGAACATGATCGACACCACGACTGATGCCGGTTCGATCAGACCCAAAGTTTTTTCTGGAACCGGCGGTGGCGGATACTGGCGCTATTCGATGCCGGTCACAGTTCAGGAAAACGACATAACTGACCGCCTCAATGCTCCATGCCGGGTGACATTTGCAATTCCTGTCGGGCAAAGACCGACCGCAGTGGGCGAATTCAGGGTTGCCGACGAAAATGGCAACGAAGTGCCACGCTACAATATGACTGCCAGTTCTATTTCAAATCCGGATATTGTTTTTCTGGTGAACATGGCGAGGAATACAACAAAAACCTACTGGATCTACTGGGGTAATACCGGAGTTACCACCACTGAAGCCAATTACAAGTTCACTCAGAATGCCAGTCAGAGTTCAGTTATCGAATGGACCCCTTATTACAGCCGCAAGAACATGCCTCCGGGCCAGGAAGACGTCGGAGCATACGATTTCGACTTCGGCAACCGCGGTGATGATACCTGGTCTGCCAATTTCAACTTGATATGGGACTTTTATTTCTTCGGAACCCTGCGGCGGAATGGCTGGGACATTACTTCAAATGGCGTGCTGACCACGAATAACAGTGTCTATTTCGGCGATTACTCGAACACCTGGAACGAATTTACCGGTTCTACTGCCGGGTGGACGTGTGTTATCACCCCGATCTGGGTTGACTTTAGAACCAACACGCCGCCGGCACCAGCAGATGCCGGCATGTATAGAGACTATCTCACCGACCCTGATAGGGTAGTTTTTACCTGGGTAACGAACCGCTACAATTCGACAACCGATATTTACCGCTTTCAGGCTGTTCTTTACAAGAGCGGAGATATTGCCCTGCGTTATTTCTATCTCAGTCCTTTGGGGCTGTTCGACCCGGTTGGTACCGACAACCCGGTCAACGTTGCTCCGCATCATACTGTAGGCATATCAAATACCAACAACAGCAACTGGCTGCGGCATACGCCTCTATTCATCGGTACCAGCAACAGCCCAACCGCATTTTATCAATATATGGACGCCATGACCGTCACCCCAGACGTTGCCAATATTACCGGCGGGACTGCCGGCACCTGGGTCAGCGTTTCGCATATAGAATCGATGGTATTTGATTCGAAAGCCACCAATCCGCAGTGGCAGACCATCAATTATGAATGCAGCGGCGATGCCAATAACCGTTTGCTGATATCGACCAGAAGCGGCCCGACTCCGCTACCTGACGGCAGCTGGACAGCCTGGACCACTGAAACTGCAGCAATAGCCAACGGATTTTATGACCTTACAGCTTATGATAACGACACCGACAGATATATTCAGTACCGCTGTCGATTTCAACGCAACAATAATGCCGGCACTCTGCCGGTCCTGAGTAATGTCAGGTTTGATTACGGCGGTATCCGTATCGAAGAGGTAAAGGCCACTACTCCTGACGGTGTTTCTCAAGGGCAGACCGGTATTCCGGTCGAAGTGGTGATTCGTAATCTTTACAGTGCGCCGGTCGATCTGCAATCTGTCGAATTGACCTTTTCTCTCGGGAACCATACCCAGGCGCTGAACCCCCCGGGTCCACTTCCTTCGATTCCTGGCAACGGCGGCACGGTTTCAGTGTTTTTTAACGTTGCCGTCGATATCAATTCGCCGACCGGAACCGCAACCGTCGATGCCCGTGCCACCGCAACCGTGACGCTGCCGGCACTGACTTTCTCTGACGATGCTGCGCAGATTTCTCACCAGTGGCGAATCCGCAGCAAAGCGAAGCTGGTCATCGATCAGGTTGAAACCGACAGAAATTACGTTAACAAGGGTGAGGAAGATATTTATGTGCGTATGCATGTTTCAAATACCGGTGAAACGCCGTTTTCACTGACCTCAGCCGATCTCAATTTCACGGTCGGACTTTACAATCCTCCGCTTGTGTTGCAGAGTCCGCCTCTTGGCACAATAATCCAGGGGTTGAGCAGTTTTATCGCCACTTTCACGGTCAATATCGATCCGCTCAGCCCTTCTGGCAACGTATCGATAGGTGGGTCGGCTTCAGGGACAAATACATTTTCGGGAGAACTGGTCGAGGATCTTGTTCAAGGTTCTGTTCCTCCGATCACTGATCAATGGACAATTCAGAACAAAGCTGAACTGATAATCGAAGAAATCGTGGCATCGAGTACGGTTTACCGCGGTCAGACCAATACGCCTGTATTTATCAGGGTTTCTAACGGTGGTGAAGCCACGGCCCGCTGGATGTCATCAAGTATCATTCCTTATTTGACCCTTGGTCTTTATACTGATGAATATCCGATTACGCCGTTCGAAATACTTATCGGCGGCGGTTTTGAAGCAACCGCACGTTATGGGGTCGATATTTCACCCTCATCTCCGGTCGGCACATCTGATGTCGATGCGTCTGTTTATGGTAAAGACAGCAATACCGGGGTTGATTTGAATTGTGCCGGTGCTCTCATTCCGACTCAATGGACAATCAATGCCGCCAAAATCAACACCTTCAAGGATTCGGCGCTTACCCAGCAGCAGGAAAGCTTCAACCGCCCATCTGCCGGTAGTATCATCATCTATGCCAAGGCTGAAAGCCTGGCAGTCGAAAATGAATACGTCATCCGCTGGCTCGATGCGAGCGACAACATTATCGCTGTTTCAGTTGCACTGTCTAGCCCGATCGGCGAAATTTCTCATCAGCTGACCGTCGATTCTTCGTTCGCTTACGGTTACTATCGGGTCAGGGTTACCAACCCGATCAATACAATCATTTATTGCGAAAACCAGTTTGAGATAACCTCTCCTGCCGTTCTGGGAGCACTGTTCTCTATGCCTGCCAAAGTGTCGGTCGGTCAGCCATTCACAGCCTCCTTTACCTTCGACAACACTGGTGGCGCCGTCGTCAGCAGCGCTAAAACGAGCGCTCTGGAACTATTTGGCCCAGGTGCGGCGATTCAGACCAGTGGTATTCCTTCAGCGATAGATGTTCCTGGCAACGGTCAGGCAACTGTTACCTTCAATTTCGTCGCTGCCGGCGCCGGCAATTTTTCAGCTTCGGCAACCGCATCCGGGTTCGATGCCAATTCAGGGGCACCTTTTACAAGCCCGCCAGTTACCAGCAATATTTGTCAGATTCAAACGGCTCCGTTGGTGGTGCAGAGTAATCCGATCATTGCAGCTCCTGATTTTGTCTATCTCAACCAGAAGAATTTGCAGATCACCGTAAATGTAAGTAACACTGGCCAGGCTACTGCGATTCTAGAAGCTGCCAGCCTGACATTCAGTCTTGGCACTTTCGATCAGATCCTGACCTCTCCGGCAATGCCTTATACACTGACAAGTGGGGCAAATGTAAGTCTTGTATACGATATCAGTGTGGCACCTGATTCAGATGCCGGTAACAGCGTATTCACCTCGAATCTTTACTGGTATGACCAGAACTGGCCGGCATCACATACTTACCTGCAGGGTTCTCCTCCTCAGGATGACTGGGACGTTGTGGGAGTAGGCATCAAACTGTCGCGGGATGGAGATTTTGTCACTGAGCAGGAAGACTTCAAGCCTGGACAGAGAATGTTCATCAGGGCTTATGGCAACCCTGCCGGTCCAGATGCAAACTGGTACCGCATCAGGGTATACAATACCGATATTCCCAGAACTGCCAACGTTCCTACGGGAGCGCAGGTTCTTTCGCCGCTGCTGGCTGCTGATGCCAACGGGTATGTCGATTTTTACTACGATATCCCAGCCGCTGCATCACCCGATGTCTGGAGCGCCGTTCTCGAAGATGACGACAACAAGGATGCCTTAATTGGTTCAAATTTGGGGCCGATGCTTGGTCTGCAATATTTCAAAGTTCAGAATCAGGGAAACCTCGTTGCCTCGTTGACGATTTCTCCAGCATCGGTCTTCGTTGGGGAAAACTTCACTGTCACCATGATCGCTTCCAATACTGTAGCTCAGAGCTCCACGATTGCCAATGCCTCACCTTCGGCATTGGTCGCTGCTTCTGCTTTTCCGAGCTTTGGTGGCAGTGCCACTCTGATTTCGGGCCCGACTCCTGCCAGCGTTACGGTTGAAACCCAACAGACGAAAACGATGTCCTGGACTTATCGCGCCGACACAGATACCGGTCTGACGGCCAGTTATGCTCTTACGGTGACCCCAACCTGGTATGTGGCCGGGAATGATCTTACCGACGATGGAACTGTTTATTCGGGAAAAGGGGTCTCGAACCCACTGATAATATATAGCCGCCGCTTATTGTTGAGTCCGGATTCACTTGATTTCGGGTCACTGGACTGTGGCGTTTCCGGCAAAGTAGATTGTACGGTTTCGAATGTCGGCAACTATCAGCTCGACCACATCAAATGGATTACCACCGACCTTAATGGCCCCGCCGGCAACAAAATAAGCAAATCGAATCTGAGTATGAGCCCGAACCCGGTTAACGGCCTGGTTGGTGGCGGCAGTAAGGCTGCTTCGGCAACTCTGTTCATTCCATATAACAAGATCGCCGGTGATTACATTGCTACGATGTCGGTCTATAACGATCGCGACCAGGATGACATGGCCGATATCGACGAGTCCTATGACCAGTTCAACGTCAAAGTTACCGTGCCGGTCTGCAAGAAGATTTTTGCTGTTCAGGATCAGATCGATATGGGTGCCTGGCCGGTTGGGCAGACCACCCCGGGCTTTACGGTGAATTTCTTCAGCGGCGGTAACGTCGCTCTCAGCAATGTCAGACTCGCACCTCTGGTTGCTACCAATACTCCGCATTTCAACATCGTCATGACTCCCGCCATCTATGGAGCCATGGCTGTGAATGGCGCCGGTTCAGCCGATGCGGTGGCCGTCAATGTCGCCAACCCGGGAATATATATCGCCACCTGGACGGTCTGGGAGGAAGAAGGCGGTACGCCGGCCTGCGACCCGACCGAGGCCAGTGATACATTTCAGATCAGAGTTCAGGTTGGGGTGATGAATTACACCCTGGATCAATTAACCGTCGATGCCGGAACTGTAGAACCTTCCGGTCTGAATCTCGGGTTTGGCATGAATCTTACCAACGACCCGACAGGTTTGCCTCTCACCAAGCTCAAACTCGCTGTTGCTGACCTGAGTAATGGTGCCGCGACCATCGCTTCGTCAAACATTGCAATTTATACCGTCAATAACCCGATTCCGGCCGAAGTCAGCCCTGGCCAAACCATTCCGATCGATCTGGCCCTGTTTGTTCCGGCCGGGAGCGCTGCGGGTGTGTATTCCGGCGTTCAGTACATTTATCATGATGACAACGGCAGCGGGGAATGGGAAGCAGGAGAATTCCGTGCGTCATTCACGCTTCAGGCCACCGTGCCTGCCGTTCCAAAGGTGCAGGTGATGGTCAGCACCGTCGGTGTCGGCGGTATTTCTCCTGATACATCTAAAATTGTCAACATTACCTGTAGAAATACCGGTAACGTGGATCTTACCCGTCTGCGCTGGGTAAAAGTCGATCTGGCCGGGCCCGATACTATTACTGCGGCAAATGCCAGTTTCCCGCCATCAGAGCTTTTTTCGGTGCCTAAGGGTGAATATTTCACCCGTCAATTGGAACTGACCGTGCCGGCAGGCAAGCCATATGGCGTCTATGAAAGTATTCCAACTCACTATTGGATCTGGGCTGATATGAACGATGACAGTGTCCGTGATCCGGACGAGGCTTCATGCAGTTTCAAGGTGAACTGCGAAGTAGGCGAACTGAAGGTCGACATCAAAGAAACCAGCCTTGCGGTTTCGGGTGCTCCCAACGGAACTTCAACTTCAGCGACTTTGACAGCAGTCGGTTCAGGTTCGCTTTCACTCGTAAACATATTGGCTACGGGGTCTCTTCTCGTTCTTACGCCGCCGGTCGCCGGCGCC
>CAZPCO010000097.1:0-9524 GCA_964585025.1 uncultured bacterium
ATCACACAATTACGTCTATGATCTTGGCTACAGTTATATGCTGCTCAAAAACGGCAAAGCTGGCAGCGACGCACTGGGTGGTCGCGGCGAGTTCACCGGCGGCAGCAACCATTTTCTCATGCTCAGTCTCAGCCGGACTTTCTAAGTTGCAGCCAGGGCAAATTGACAGACAAGCTGACTTACGGCTATGATGCAGGCATCGAATTACCCGCAGTCGGCGTTTTTGCTCGGCACGCAGCTCAACCAGGGGAAATACAATGATCTTCAGAGAAATGGGAAAAACCGGAGTTAAAGTTTCGCAACTTGGATTCGGCTGTATGCGCCTGCCGGTCATCAACGGCGTGGCCAACCATATTAACGAACCTGAAGCCATAAGCATGATCCGGCACGCCATCGACAACGGCGTTAACTATATAGATACCGCTTTCCCATACCACGGAACCGGCTTTGACCGCGGCGGCGAGAGCGAACCACTGGTTGGGCGTGCTTTGCGTAACGGCTATCGGCAGAGAGTTCAGCTTGCCACCAAACTGCCCAGCTGGCTGATCACCTGCCGCGCTGATTTCGACAAATATCTGAACGACCAGCTGCGCCGACTGGAAACCGACCATATCGACTTTTATCTGGTGCATGCCATCAACAAAGGTTTCTGGAAGAACCTGCTGCAGCATGACCTGTTCGGGTTTCTCGATGCCGCCATTGCCGATGGCCGGATCAGGTATGCAGGCTTTTCGTTTCACGACGACCTGCAGCTGTTCAAAACCGTTGTCGACGCTTATAGATGGTCATTCTGCCAGATTCAGTATAATTACGTCGACGAAAACTACCAGGCCGGACGGGCCGGTCTGAATTACGCTGCCGAACGCGGTCTTGGCGTAGTAATCATGGAACCACTGCGCGGCGGTGCACTGGCCGGCAAACTTCCCGAGGCCATCAGCAAGCTGTTCGCCGAATCCGGTTTCCATCGCACCCCTGTAGACTGGGCCCTCAGATGGCTGTTCGACGACCCACGCATTTCTGTTGTTCTGAGCGGCATGTCTGCGATGGAACATGTCGTCGAAAATCTACAGGTTGCTTCTGCAGCGCCACCCGCCTCGATGACTGACAATGAAAAGCAGATCATGAACCAGGCCCAGGCAATTTTCAAGGCACGCATCAAGGTTCCCTGCACCAGTTGCGGTTATTGCATGCCCTGCCCCTCGGGAGTAGACATTCCGAAAAATTTCTCGATGTATAACAGTCTGCACCTTCTCGACGAGAGTTTTCAGAATTCGATACGCTTCATGTACAACGCCCAGGTCGCCGAATCAGCAAAAGCCGGTAAATGCAGCAAGTGCGGCCGCTGCGAAACTCACTGCCCACAGCACATTAAGATCATGAGCGAACTCGAAAAGGTCAAGGCAACGTTCGGCTGATGTAATTCAGATCATTCCGAGCTGCCAGCGCAGAAAGATCCACTGGTCGGTGAACTCTTCGAGAATCTGCGCCAGGGGCTTGCCAACCCCATGACCGGCATTGCGTTCTACCCAGAGCAGAATTGGCTCTTCGCAACCGTTATCGGCTAGAGTCTGCAGAGCAGCTGTCATCTTGCGGGCATGCATCGGATGAACCCGGGTGTCTTTTTCGGCGGTAAAAATATAAGTCGCCGGATACCTGCGCCCGCTGACAATGTTGTGATAAGGCGAATACCTGCGCAGCCAGATAAAATCAGTGGCGTTTTCAGACGATCCGTATTCAGGAACCCAGTATCTGGCCATAAGGAAATTCTGATAACGCAACATGTCGAGCAGCGGAACTCCGCAGATGGCAGCCCGGAATAGATCGGGCCGGCGCGTGATAGCTGCACCGACCAGCAGCCCGCCATTGGAACGCCCGCTTACCGCCAGCCGTTCCGGGCAGGTGTAACCCGAAGCAATCAGCCATTCGGCAGCTGCCTCGAAATCTTCAAAAACTCGTTCCTTGTTGCCGAGCATGCCCATCTTATGCCATTCGTCGCCCTTTTCCGCGCCGCCGCGCAGATTGACCACCGCATAGATACCACCATCTTCGATCCAGGGAATAACCGGGCCATTCCAGGCGGGGATCATGCTGATCGCAAAACCACCGTACCCATAGATAAGCGTCGGGTTGGCGCCATTTTTTACCATGTCTTTGCGGTGCAGCAGAAACATGCTGACCCGGGTGCCGTCTCTGGAAGTGAACCACTGCTGACTGACCTGCATCTGTGACACATCCACCGGCATTTCCCGTTGCCACCAGATCTGCGGGGGTGAGGCAGGCAATCCATAATGCAGTATGACGTTCGGGCAATCGAAAGAGGTGTAATCGATAAAAAAATCACGATGCAACGGACTGCAGCTGAAATGCACGCTGCCGATCCCGGGAAGCTCCACTTCTTGAGCCGACCCCGTTGCCAGATCGATGCTGACGATATTGGAAACAGCGTTTTCCTGATACGTGAGAAGCAGCGATTCACTGGTAAAACCCCAGTCTTCAATAACAGCGGCAGGATTTTCCGGAACCAGGATCTGCCATTCAGAACGACCGGGATTGCTCAGGGAGGTAGTGAATACCATGCTGTTCGAGGCACCTTCGTTGGTCAGAATGAAGAGCCTTCCATCAACAACCCCGGCAGCACTGCGACTGTTGCCGCCAACAATGATGTCGCGCCTGACCAGTTCGCCTGTTTCCTGCCAGGCAGCGAAATCTACCAGCCAGAGATCGTTTGAACGGGTGCTGGTGTAATAGGAAAGAACCAGCCAGCGGCCGTCTTCGGAAAGCCATGCCGACGGGCCCCAGGTGGTGGCGAATGGACCTTCACGATACTGGGCAAAGATCAGTCGGTCATGTTCTGGTGAATCACCGACATGATGCAGACGAATCTCGCGAGAATACGAATTGGCAGGGTCAGCAAGTTTTGAATAGATAAAACTGCGCCCATCGGGCAACCAGAAAACGCCAACCACCTTGTTGCAGATGCGATCTTCGAGATGACTAAGGTCTGAAACCCTGAGAATCCGCAATTCATAGTTCTCGTCACCACGGCTGCAGATGCCATAAGCCAGCATACTGCCATCCGGCGAAGGTTCGAACCAACCGACACTGCTCAACCCGCTCGGGTCAGACAGGTTTGGGTCGAGCAATATCCGCTCAGGAGTAGCAAGGCCTTCAGACATGCAGACGATCGGCTGATTCAAATTCTCGGGACGTTTGAACCAGAAGAGACGCAAGCCGGCGAAGACAGGCAACCAACAGGAATCGGTTTCAAGCAATGGTCTGAGACGTTCTCTGAGAGCGAACCTTCCGGGAAGGCGATCAAGAATCGATCTCGTCAGAGCATTCTGTTCATCAGTCCATTTGTCGGTTTCCGGGGTCGGATGGCCTTCTGCATCGCCTTCCAGCCAGCGGAAATCGTCAGAAACGACTGTTCCATGATAGTTTTCGACCACCCGTTCACGGCGACTCACCGGGTATTTTTCGATTTCCGACTTCATCTGCTTCCCTTCGTTTTCAGATACGCCCGCATTCCCGCACTCAAAAATTCTGCAAGACCAGGGGCAACCTTTTCATAATAAGACTTGAATCTTGCATCAGCAACATACATTTCGGCAAGTCCCGCGTAGATTTCCGGTGTAACTTCATAGAAACGGCCAATAAAGGCAAAGTGCTCGGCAATCACAGCCTGAACATCAGATGTCTGTGGTTCAAGATGCATCAGGGCAGCCAGACGACAGTTGATGCTTTCGCCGTCCTTCAGAAGTTTCTGGAAACCATCTTTGCCCATTTTGCGGATATTCTGCCATGACTCATCGACCTTAGCGTTGCCATATCGTTCGCGTGCCTCGCGATCATATGCTTCAGCAGTTTTCGGGTCTATGAAACCCTGATAATATTCGTGGTCTTTCATTTCTTTCTCCTTGTCAGTAAAACTTGCCAGCGTTCGATCTATCGTTGCAATCAGTATAGAGAGCCTTTTCTGGCGCTGCAGTAGATTCTGCCGGTGCAAATGCAAAGCCCGGGTTAATTCAAAGCCTGGCGTATCGAGTATTTGCCTGACCTCTTCGAGAGGCAGGTCGAGTTCACGATAGAATAGAATCTGCTGCAATCTCAGCAGGTCCTCGCGCCGATAAAGGCGATAATCACCTTCGCTGCGACCTGAGGGCTTGAGCAAAGCTATTGCATCGTAATGATGCAGAGTTCGAACACTCACTCCTGCAAGACGGGCAAGTTCGCCGATTTTCCAGGTGCGATCACCGCTGACGCCGTTACTTTCGTTTATCATGTCATCAGCATAAACCATGACGTAAGGTGAGGGTCAATGGATATTTTTACGGTTGTTAAAACTTTGATTTCAGCGTATGATCTAGTCGTATACCCGGCTGGCAGCTGGTCTACATCGTTGTCTACTGCTATGAATGCCCCTGAAATGAGAACTTCGCATGGAACCAGAAAAGACAGAACCAGAAGAAAACAACGGCTCTCTTAATCAATCAGAAAGAGCTGAAATGCGGCAGATTGTTCTCGAGGCTGCTGAACCTCCACGGCCGATCTCGTTTTTCAGACTTGGTATCTACAACTTTTTCTTCATTCTTCTGACTCTTCATGGGCCGTACATGTTTCTATACATGCTTCCCAATCTGGTGCTCACCCCACAGGGTCTCGAATACGACATGGGCGGCATTTTTCCGCATCTCGGAGCCTCGATCGCCATTCTTGGCTTTCAGGGAATCCTGGCCCTGGGCTTAACTCTGTTGATCTGCACCATCCGATGGCTCTACCGTCGCGTGGACGCCTTCACCGCCTCATTTCTCTCGCTGTGCGGGCTGCAGCCTCTGGTTTACTATCAGGTCTATTTCAAAACCGACCCGGCCATTCTTGCGGTCATGATGCCGTTCAGAATTTCACTGCTCTTTCTGGCCCTTTTTGCAGCCGGTTCTCTATTCTATCTGAGATTCCGTAAGACTGCCTGAAGGGCTTAGGGTGGTCAAATTGAATGAATGCGGTTCTGATTGCGGCTGTGATTGAAAAATATCGATGGCAGCTCATCGATGTCGAGATCCTTTAATGCCAGTTCAAGAAAATCGAGCTCCGCGAGCGGAGAATCATCCGGGCGGGCATTGTAATGCGGCAGACCGCAGAAAGCGCAGATCGGCACAGAACGCGGCACCCAGGCCCCGGCCGGCAAAGCTTCCCTGGCACCGACAACAGCCATAAAAAGGGTTTTGAAAGATCTGGCAATCTTCAGTCGCCCGACAAGGTCTAAAACCGATGCATCAGCATGTTGCGGAATGACAAGCAGAACATTCTCGCCTGCTACCGCCAGGCGCTCCACAGTAAGAGAGTTTTGTTCGGGACTGCCGGTTAGATGCAGAGGTGCCAGACCATTGTGACAGGCCAGTTCAAACCAGCGACGGTCATCTTCAGCATCGCAGACAACTATTCTGACTGGCCTTTTAAAGACACGTAAAGCCATCAGCCAGGTCTGCAGGCCATAATTCCGGGTGATGAAAACTCTCCGACCACCGTGAAGGTCGGTTTCACCCCAGGCACGAAAATACGGAAAAAAAACACTGCCGACAAAACGGCCCAGATAACGACACAGTTTCCAGGCAAGCGGGTCGGGCAACTCAGAAAGAGGCTGTCCGGCACGAAATTCAGTTGTCTGATTTGATTCCGGGGATTCGATCATAAATGCGATTGATATTATAACGTTGCAGAACTTCAGATAGAATGACAGTCTTCAGCAGATCGTCACGACTGATGGCAAAATGCGGGGCTTGCGGAACTTCCTCGGGGAAATAGCCACTCCGGGGAGTAGTCGGCAATTTGCCGGCGCTGCCATCTTCGTAATTGGTACGCCCGGACACTGCCGGCAGATTGTCGAAATTTCCAGACTCATAATCTTTCGCCGAGGCCTCATAACTGCTACCGGTAAGGCTCGGCAGTTCGTCATAGTTAACTTCTTTTCGGCCGGCAGCAGCTTCGTAGCCTGCTGATTCAAGCGAGGGCAGATTGTCGTAATTAACTTCAGCCGAAGGCTGGAAAGTTTCACGGGCAACAACTGCAGCACTCTTTTCAGGGGCAGCGGTCCGTTCTTTCTTTTTAGCCTTGCGCTTCGGCTTGCTGCCTGAAGTCAGCCCTTCGAGATAGGCATTCTGATCGGCCGGCTTGTCCGAGTTCTTGAAGAAATCGTCAAGGGTGGTCAACTCGGTGAAATCGATGTTGGTATCTTCTTCCTTCTTCTTCTGAATTTCAGACCAGACCGAATAGACGAGAGCAAGTACTATGATTACGACTTCCAATGGTCAGTCTCCTGCGGTTCAGCGCTTGTTAGTCTTAGGTGGTTCGGCCATGTGCGAGAAGGATTTTCGCATTTCGGTATCAGAACTGATATTCTTAAGCGTATAATAATCAAGAATACCCATGTTGCCTTCTTTGAGGGCATCAGCGATCGCCTGCGGCACCGAAGCTTCGGCTTCGACAAGGCGGGCTTTCATTTCCTGCTCGAGGGCCTTCATTTCCTGTTCTTTGGCTTCAGCCATAGCGCGGCGTTCGGCTGCTTTGGCCTGGGCAATCTTCATGTCAGCTTCTGATTGATCGATCTGCAGTTTAGCACCAATATTCTCACCGACATCGACGTCGGCAATGTCGATCGAAAGAATTTCGAAAGCAGTATTGGCATCGAGCCCTTTGTCCTGAATGGTTTTGGAAATACGGTCGGGGTTTTCGAGAATCTCTTCATGAGTGGCAGCTGAACCGATGGTGGTAACGATACCTTCACCGACGCGGGCCAGAATGGTTTCCTCAGTGGCGCCGCCGACGAGCTTGTTAATATCTGCCTTTACGGTAACACGGGCAATAGCCTTGACCTGGATACCGTTCTTCGCCATGGCTGCTACCAGGGGGGTCTGAATTACTTTCGGTTTGACGCAGAGCTTGACTGCATCGAGAACGTCACGGCCGGCGAGATCGATTGCGGTCGCCTGTTTGAACGAAAGATTGATGCCGGCCTTCTGGGCGGCAATAAGTGCTGAACAGACTTTGGAAACGTTGCCGCCGGCGAGAAAGTGTGATTCGAGAGCCTGAAGAGTTATCTCTATGCCACCCTTCTTCACCATGATAGCGGGATTGATGATAGCGTGAGGAGAAACCCTTCTGAAACGCATACCGATGAAATCGAGAGGATTGACACTGACATCCGAAGCGATGGCGCTGATCCAGAGGCCTACCGGCACAAAATATGTGAAAACGAAAAAGATAAAAATACCAAAAAATGCGCCTATCAGAATGAATCCTTCAGACATTTCAATTCCTCCAGAATGTTCAGAATCTCTAATTCAACAGTCAATATCAGTTAAAAGTGCCGCCAAAGTCAAGCCGATTCATTTTCGTTCTGAACCTCACAAACGACGATACGACCGGCAACGGCTTTCAAAACTCTGATTCGAGCTCCCTTTTCGACGAATTCGCCGTCAGTGATAACATCGAGGCGTTCGCCATCGATACGGGCAATTCCGGAAGGGCGCAGCATGGTCGTCGCTACCCCTTCTTTGCCGATGTAGCGCTGCAGATCCTCGACCGCAACAAAACCCTCGGCGACCGAGGACTCGGTTGCCAGGACGAAATTTTTGCCCAGGCTGGTCTTCGGGAAGATGAAGAAAAACCACAGAAGCAGCAGAATTACACCGGCGATTCCCGCGAAGGTCGCAAATACGGCCATGCCGCTGCTCAGCTTGAGATATGCAGCGGCTATGCCGCCACCTAGAAGAAGAATGCCGATTACCCCCGTGATGCCAAAGCCAGGAATGACCGCTATTTCAAGAAACAGAAACAAAAAGCCAGTCAGCATAAGAACAACGACCATCATCCCCCAGGCGGGCTTCTCGGCCTGCTCGCCAATATTGGAGGAATCTGAAGCCGCCGCCGACACAGATTTTTCCGGGAGTAGTTCAGCGGAGCCTGTCGCGGCAATAAGCGGCATAACCGAAACAGCCAGCAACAGACAGATCAAGAGTACCCTAAGTCGCATGTGGTTTCCTCTAAGTGGAGTTTAATTACAATCTATCACAGCTTGCCGCCCCGGTCAGCAAAAATACCCCGGCCATCCCGGATATGGATCAGGTGTTGAGCTGGCGAACGACGATACGGGTACCTTCCACTCTGCGCACAACGACACGGGCACCCTTTTCAATGAAATCACCATCAGAAACGGCGTCGTAACGTTCGTCACCAATCTGAATCTTGCCAGAAGGCCTGCAGGGAGAGGTTGCTATGCCTTCAAGATTGAGCAGATGGTCGAAAGCGTTGTTGTCGACTGCGACAAAACCCTGCTCGGTAGCCATTTCCTCTTTGAGAACGAAGCGGTCGAAAACCCGCAGTTTCGGCCCCCACCAGTAAACCAGCCCGACAATGATAACTGAATAGGTGATTATGGCAGCTATAGCGGTCAGAGCCGAATAGATGCCGCCAAAAACCATAACGATACTGAAGCATATGGCAAGAATGCCGCAGACCCCGGTAACACCAAAGCCCGGAATGAGAAAAATCTCGACGAGCAGCATTACCAGACCGGCGATGAACAGGACCAGCGCTTCAAGACCTGCCCTATAGGCAAACAGATGGCCTCCGAAGAAAAGAGCGAGGAAAAGTGCGCCAACCCAGCCGAGAATGCCAAACCCAGCCCCAAGAAGCTCCAGAACGATGCACCAGAAACCTATTGTAAAAACGACGGTGCTTATCTGCGGATTGGTGAGATAACGGGCGATCCATTCTGCGGAAGTCGGTTGAATACGTTCGACTCTGGCATTCTCGAGGTTAAGGATTCTCAGAACCGAAGTCACCGAGGCGACGATATGGTCACAGTAACCGTGTTTCAAGGCAGTCTCAGCGGTCAAAGTCAAAATTTCGCCCTTTTTGACCAGACCTTCGATGGTTTCGTGATTTTTGTCAACCATGGCTTCGGCCAGTGCTGGCGGGCGTTTTCGCGCTTCGGCGGTAGCGCCGAATTCAGCTCTGAATGCTGAAACGAATTTCTCTTCAGCAGCCTGGACTCCGGTGCCAAGCAGAATAATCGGCGTTGCAGCCCCCATTTCCGAGCCAGGTTCCATGAAAATTCTGTGACAGGATATGGCAATCAGGGCGGCAGCGGACAGAGCGCGCCCTTTAATGTAAGCAATCGTCGAAACTTTTGATCGCAACAGCGCGTCTTTTATTTCCTGGGCCGATTCGACAAGACCGCCGTTCGAGTTGATCTCGAGAATCACTGCGGTGGCATTCTCGAGTTCGGCACGACGAAGCTGGCGCTGAATAAAAAACGACAGCCCCTTCTCGACTTCTTTGTGTACCTCGACCAGAAACACCGTTCCAGAGGCAGACTGAGCCTGAATCGGAACCGGCAGGAATACACCCAGTAAAATTATGAGCAAGATAAAACCCACGCAACGCAGTATGCGTCGCGTGGGTTGTCGTTCAACGGTTACAGCAGCCGTTTTAGCGGCGGCGTCTCTGTTTGCGGCGAGCTTCAG
>CAZPCO010000098.1:0-9522 GCA_964585025.1 uncultured bacterium
GCCGCCTTTTTCGAGACGGGTGCGCTTAACATGCTTTTTGATATCATCGATGAACTGCCGACCGTTTGATTCGTCGACGAGAATCAATCTGCTGCTCATATCAGACACCGTCTTCAGGCCACGACTGCGTTTCTCTTCAAAATCAGGACGGGCACTGTATGGGTTTTTAACATAATCGATAGGCAGTTCGACAGCCTGAGAAACAATCTTTGCCGTAGTGTCGAGCCGATTGAGATCGAGGCTGAAATACAACACGGTGAGTTCCGGGTTCAGGCAAACGAGATCCCAGGCCAGTTGCGTTGCAAAAGTCGATTTTCCCATGCCAACGCCACCAGTAATCAGATAAAATTCCTTCTGAAAGCCATTCAACTTTTCCATCAGAATTGGAAAATTGGTCTGCAAACCAAGATAACTGCGCTTTTTGGCGCGATGATCGTCGATCAATTCCTGCATTTCGGCAATATGAGCATCGAGACTTCTAATATAACCGGTGCTCCCCTGCAAAAACAGGCTGCGCAGCGATTGAATACAGTTGCCGAGAACCTCGAAAGCGTCTTTGTCGCCATGAATTATACGCTCGGAAAACTGCACCATGATTTTGTGAGCCTCGGCGCGGATATTTCGATCTCGAATACGCTCGATGACCGGTTCGATGTCGTCGAGCATAGTTATTCCAGGCTGAGAAAAAGGCGCGATAAAAAGTTCTCTGACCCTGTCTTCACCACCAACGACATCGAGACAGGTTTTGCGGCCATGCTGCTGATTGATGAGCCTGGCAGTCAGATTTGGCAGATTCAGGGGTTCCTGGTCTTCAAGAATTTCCAGCATCGTGGCCAGAAGCACCCGGTTTGGTTCCGCTCCCTGAAAATCATTGGCCGAAAAATGGTTTTCGATGAGCTGGCGACCAATAACAACCGGCTCAAATGCCAGATTAGCCAGGATCCGTTCTTCATCCTGCGTTATTTCACGCAAATATTCGACAAGATTTGATCTCACATCCGCTGGCTTTGCAGCTTGTTTTGCAGAGATTTTTTTCGGCACTTGAACCTCCAGAAAATTCAGAGGTTCATTTTAATGCACAGTCAGCGCCCTGTCAATCAGCCATCTGCCCGGCAAAGTATCTAAAAGCCATCTTTATAGCCAGAGTAACCTGATCTACCAGCAACACTTGACTTAGTGGCAACTATTTGCTACTTATTCTATAGCATTTTTCTCCCCGGGAAGATTTATGATAACCAGAGAAGCAGATTACGCCATCAGAACCATCGTTTACCTGTCTAAACGCTTTGGGCAAAACCCTGTAACCACGACCGAGATCAGCGAAAAAATGGAAATTCCTTATCGGTTTTTGCGCAAAATCTCGCATCAACTGGTTGAAGCCAAAATTGTCGGAGCAACCCGGGGCAAACAGGGCGGAATCTTTCTGTTGATCGAACCCGACAAATTGTCGCTGCTCGACATCCTGAAGATTTTCGATGAACGTGCCTGCAATCTCAATATCTGTAGCGATTCCGACGATGCTTGCGGCAGATCTGCCGAGTGCACAGTATGCAAAAGGCTACGAATTCTGCAGGAAAAAATACACGCTGAATTCGCCGACATCAAATTTTCCCAACTATAGATCTGCCGTGCTGGCAAGCCACTCATGAGCGTTGGCTGGATCAACCATTATGGTGCGCTGGTGCGTATATGAGACTCTACCGGGCATTCCACCAGGAATTCTTTTTACAAAAACAGTTTCTGTAGCATCGACTGCCACTTTGCCGCTGTTGCGAGCAAAACTGAACCAGGCCGCCAGCACTGCACCGCGCCATAGATCGGTTTCGGTTATCTCGCCTTCTGGTTTCTTCAAAATTACATGTGCCCCGGGAACTTCGTTGGCATGAAACCACCAGTCGCCACGGCGGGCGACCTGAAAAGTCAGGACGTCATTCTGACGGGCATTGCGGCCAACATAATAGCGGCATCCTTCGATTTCAAAAGATGGCCTGATATTTGCCACCCTGCCCTTCCGCGAGACTGATATATCTTTAGCAGATCTACCGCTGCCGGAAATTTTCTTTTCTTCAACCGGCAGGTCGCTTTCACAATCTGCATTTTCGGTAAGCCAGATCTGTTCTCGTATCCAGCCGATTTCACCGTTTAACACCTCGATACGCTTTTCTACCTCGACGGTTCCACGCCGGGCCTTTTTGTAAAGGTTGAAAAAGCGGGCGGCATTTGCAGCAGGGCTTTTCGTTCTGTCGAGCTCTACCGTCAACATCTGACCAGTCTGCCAGTCTTCGAGCTCAACGCTGCGACTTCCCGGTTTGACTCTATAAAGGTTGGCAGTAAGCAGATTTCCAAGATGCTGATAATGGCCGGAATCCGAGTATTTTTCCTGAAGTTGCCGCAGCTCTTCAAGAAGCTGGATTTTTTGTCTGAGATTACGTCCCAGACTTTCAAGAAGACGCTTTCTGTTTTCTGCAAAGCGCTGCGGCCCTGTCTGAAAACTTTCGAGCCAGTTCATCGCCGCGTTTACTGTTGCAAATTCGTGATCAGGAACAGCCGAAACATGATTGAGCGCAAAACATGACATGGTCTTGAAACGGGAATTTTTCAAATACACGCCAACCGACCGGGAGCCATTGCATTCATTGCAGATTTCTCTCAGCCGGGCAACGCGCATTTCAACCGGTTCTGAACCACACCTGAAAGCCAGTTCGGCGGCAAATTGTGGCGAAATGCCACCGATACGGTTTTTCCACTCGGATGCAGGAGCGGCAAGAACTTCGGCAAGACAGCAATCGTCAGCACTCATGGGGTCCAGAAGCGGCGGCGACCCGGGCAATTGATAAAATCCGCCGATCAGATTGTTCGAGGTGCGCGAAAACCGGTCGATAATTTTCAGATCGGCATCACAGATAAAAACGTCAGCAACCTTGCCGGTAAATTCGCAGAAAAGATTAAAACTGCTGCGATTGCCGAAAAAACTGTCGATGACGATAAAACTCAATCTGACTACTCGATCGAAGCGACCTTCGTTTTCGCGACCCGCCAGAGCAACTTCAACGAGGCGGCCATTGATCAGAAGACGATTCATCGTTCGGACAAGTGAGGTCGAGCGTTCGATTTCATGACATTCTTCAGCAAGGCGTAGACCCTGCCCCGGAGTGTCTAGACTGACAATCAATTCGCTCCAGCCACTCCGGCGTTTCAAACGCAGCGAAAAACTGCGACCGGGCAAATCAATGGCCCGGGCAAGCACCGGTTTGTCGTCGAGCGAACCGGCAAGTTCGGTTATATGCCGTCGCAGTGTAAAATAGTCCATTCAGCTCAGGGCATTACCGCCGGAGTAATTACTTTGCCTTTGAACTGCAGAAGAATGCGGGGCGTTTTCAGATCAACAGCCCGCCAGGCAAGACCGATGTTACTCTCGTCATCCATGCAGCCATATGCCCAGAAGCTGCCAACCTGCAGCAGCGGGCCGAAAAAATCAGGATCATCGAGTGCAATGACGCCTTTTCCGCCACCGGAAAGGGCAATCTTCATCGGCTCGCGATCGGTACCGCCGCGGACAGCCGTAAAAGCCAGAGCACGCCCTTTTTCGCCATCACTGATCAGCGTTGGCATCGATGCCTTAAAACCCATCGGGTTACCGTCAGTATTGAAATAGCTTTCGCCACCGGCAACTCTTGTCTGCTCACGCTTATCAAGGTCATACATATAGATAGTCGACTTGGTCAGACGACCAACTTCAGGGTCGGAATACTCGGCAATGAGATAAGCGAACAGGGTGTTTGAAACCCAGACCGGGCGGTCGACAACTACGGTAGCGTCAGAATTTTCGCTTGTCTTCAGTTTCGTGCTGTCGATAAGGATTTCCTGTTTTCGGGTTTTGGGATCGAGCAGCACGATCTGAGTATTGAGCATGGGACTCTGCGGATCAGGAGCATAGCGAACCGCCAGTCTGTTACCGTCAGGCGCAAAGGCCGGGTTGGCGTAAGCACCGACACCGGCACTGATATCTTCAACCCCGGAAGCATTGCGCGGCATCAGGTAAAGAGAATCAGCACCGGCGCGGTTGGAAACGAACGCAATACTGGTTCCATCGGCAGAAACTGCCGGCATGGAATCATCGCCAGGTGATGCAGTCAACTGAGTTACCTGAGATGTGGCAGGATCTACCATAAAAAGATCAAATTGCCCATCACGGTCGCCAGCAAAAATAATTTCGGCCGCGCCAGCTGAAAATGCCGGTGCGACAATAAGCATTGCCGTTATCAGTGCATTCACTATTTTCATATTGCCTCCTGCGGCGGTTGGCGATGCTCAACTCGCCCACTCAATCTTATCACAGGCGCTCTTCAATTTATATAGCCACAAACCAGCAATTCTCGGACAATTTTGTCAGCCTGATGTGCGAATCAGAAATGCGTGATCTTTGTCGACTATTCATTTTACGGCATTATCGCTTACGATTTTCTGGAGGGCAAGGTGAGATAAACGAGAAGCAAGTTTCAACGCCGCAATCTAGACACAACAATGACAATCTGGACCTTAATCTGCTGAACCTGACTCAAATGTTGCCTTGTTGCAGATGCTGTGATATTATCTCGCTCATGGCTTATTATTACATCATTCCTTTCTGCCTGACTCTGTTGTTTGCCTTTTCGTGGGGTCTGGTACACGCGTTGCTCGCTGTGTTCGACCGTCTCAACTTCTTCTGGGACTGGTGGGACAGACAACGCAAAGCCTTTCCTGTTCTTGTGGGTGTAGAAATCGCTTATTTTGCAGCAATTCTCTACTACATCGTCTACTGGGAACTCTCAGGAAACGTCTGACCCTCTGGCAAACAGTCGCCGTAGAACAAATTCAGAGCCATGAGCAGGTTCGGCTGAATCAACCTGTTTTCCTTTTCCGACAGTCATTTCCAGGTCAGATTCCTGTTGCGATCAGCCGATGTATCAGATGATATGATAGACCAACTCACACATATTGGTGCTGTAGTTTTTTCGACCCTGATTTTCTGGCTTGCCGGAATCTGGCTGACCAGTTCGCAAACCTTTCTGCTTGGCCGAGGCCGCTATGTCGGTGCTTTTCCAATCGTCGGCGCCTTTACCGGAGCGATTCTAGTCGGAAACATTCCGAATAAGACACAAATCGCAGCCTGTCTCTTCGGCATGACATTGCTGGCGATATTAGGCTATCTGCGTGACCGCTACCAGGTTCGCTATGCTACCCTGCTTCCATGGTCGCTGGTAATAACCGCAGCATGCCTGGCAATAGCATTACCAGAACCATTTGCCATCTTACGTGTGCTTACAGGAACATTGTGGGTAATTCTGATTATTCTCTGCCTGAAGATTTCAGCCCTGGTTTATGAAATGCCATTCATCCTGATCGCCACAACAGCTCTTTCTCAATTCATCGTTTTTTCGGCCGGCAATCACACATCGACGGTCATCACGGCCAATTTGGCACTGCTGATAGCTTCAATCATGCTGTTGATTTACTCTGCTGCAGGCCAGCGCGTATTACAAGGCAGCAGCGGCATTTTTGCCACCGGCTTTCTTCTGGCAGCCATCTCTCAGCTCGAAGGATCCGGCACACTGCTCCTGTTCGGACTTTTTATTCCTTCAATGGTGATTTTGTTTCCGTTCGCTCTCATCAGCTCGATGCTTGTCGTCTCATACTTCGGCAATCGGCTGCACAAACCAGGTATCTGCGAAGATCGCCACTGGTCATGGTCATTGCAGCGTGAGAAAACCGTGGTTTTTTCCGGCATGATTTTTCTCTGCCTCAACTTTTTCGGACTGCTGGTCATCGTAAATGCGCCCGCGTTTGGCTATTTCGCCCTGTTTTTTCTGCTGATAGGAGCGCTGGCCAGTTTTGTGGGCACCTTTGCCCGGCGGGTGGAAAGAAACGTGACCACGCCCCCTAAAATTGAAATGCTGGGCATCTTTATCGACGCCGTTTTACCCGCCCAGGTAATTGAACGCATCAGCAACTATCTGGTCAGTAGACAGGCTGGTCTTATGCATATCATAACCGCCGACTCGCTTGCGCTGGTGAGGGCCGGCGAAGAAGAAAGATTTCGGGCGGTCATGCAGCGGGCAGAAATGGTGGTACCTGATGGTGCAGGTATCGTCTGGGCCTCCGACTTCCTCGGCAACCCCCTTCCCGGCAGAGTGCCCGGCGTAGCGCTGGTCGGCCAGATCTGCGAACATGCCGCTCGGACCGGCTGGAAGATTTTCTGCATTGGCGGCAAACCTGGCATTGCCGACAATGCCGTACAGACTCTGCAACAGGCCGGTAATTTCAAGGTCTGTGGTGTCGAGCATGGTTACTTTGCCATGGATTCTACCGAAGAGGAGGCAGTATTAAAAAAAATCGCCGCTGCAGAGCCTGACATAGTATTCGTCGCCCTCGGCGTACCACGTCAGGAATGGTTCATTTCAAAACTCAGAGGTTATCTCAGCCACGGCGTCGCTATCGGAGTCGGTGGCAGTTTCGACGTCATTTCACAAACCCTGCCGCGCGCGCCTCTCTGGATGCAGCAATGCGGCATAGAGTGGCTCTTTCGTCTCTGGCTCGAACCGTCGCGCTTCATGCGTATGCTCAAGATCCCGGTCTTTGTGCTGCAGATTCTGCGCCACAAATGGAACCAGCCCGACATCCAGCCCTGAGAATCAGACCGACTGACCTTTAAAGAAGCAACCCGGGGTTTGTAGCCCCGGGTTGCACTATCAAAGCCTGCGTGGCAAATTACTTTTTGGGTTCGTTGGCCTTTTCGGCGATTTTAACCATCGAGGCCTTGAATTCTTCGGCCGGAATCGATACGACGATGCGAGCCATATCTTCTTTGTTATCCTGAATCTGAGCGCTCTTGAGAATTTCGGTCATTTCGGGAACTGAAGCTACCCAGCCCTTGAAAGCATCGAGAAGATTCTGCATGGCAGCGGTAAATTTGGGCATTTCAGCCTTGTCGCCGACCAGGGCAGTGAAAACCATGGTGAATTCCTTGTCGTAATCGACGCTGAAGAAAGCGGTTTTCATGCTTTCAAGACCGGTAACCGGCACATTCACATTTGCCTGCCAGTTCGGACCGGCAACTACTGCGCCCCAGACCTGAGAATTGGTATCTACCTTCTCGATCATGCCGGCGAATTCTTTGTTGGCGCTGATATTAGCGCCCTTACCGGCGTTGAGGGTGGCAACCTGTTTGAGAACTTCTTCAGAACCAAAAGCTACGGTGTTCTTGTTGATGAACATCATGTTGGCATTTTCGTTGGCAGTATTCTTTACCGTCTGCATTCCTTCGATGCTGGCGATGGTGAATTTGCCGGCCATTTCGGTATCGCTCTGAACCAGTTCAGAGATTTTGCCAGTGTCGAAAGAACCGTCGACGATGATGCCGGAACGTTCCTTGGCGTCGACAAAAATGGTAACGTTTTTGATATCGCGGGCCGGTTCGATTCCGGCGCGCTTATAGAAGTCGGTATAGTTGTCACTCTGGTTGTTGAGCTGAGTTTCGACCAGGGCCTTAATTTCGGGCTGATTGGCAATAGCGGCAAAATCAAAATTGACTACCAGATAGGCATCACCCGGGACCAGTGGCAGAGCCGCTGCGGCAAACCCGCAGACAGTGCAGAGCGCAAACAGTGCAACAATGGCAAAAGTTCTTAGTTTCATCAAATCTTTTCCTCCTCAATGAATCGTACATTGTTAAACATATCCTTATCAGCATAATTGCAGCCGCCCTGAATGTCAACATGGCTGGCCTGATTGATATATCAATGTAGGGATTTTGCGTGGTTTCGCGAACAAAACGCAGAACGCGTCTTTCAATGCAAATCCGTGTTCATCCGTGGGAAATTCTTCTTTTATAGCAAAACCCGCCGGGCAGAAGCCCGGCGGGTCAATTTGCTCATCAGCCGATCATTCGATCAGCATCAGTGGCATCAGAACTTGCTGTAGATTTCAGCCCAGAACTGATTGTAATCATAGTCAGCACTGAAACCGCGACCGGCAGAGATAGAATTGGTGCCGGCGGTAAGAGTACCGTTGGTCCAACCGGCTCTGGTGTTGTCGCCAGTCAGGTCGAAGTTGGTGTAACCAACTCTGATTCTGGTATTTTCAGTCAGCTGATAGCGATATTCAAAGGTCAGAACAGTTGCCTGAGGTTCGGCAATACCGAGATTGTTCCATCTGTCATAAGCGGTATTGTTCTTGGAGGTCTGAGTACCGACAAGATGATTGGCCTGGGCACCGGCGCCATTCAGATACCTGGTAAGGTCGTTGCCAACAGTGTTTTTCATTTCATCGAGGAAGTCGCCTCTGAGTCTGAAATAATGTTTGCTGTCTCTCGGGCGGTATTCAGCCTGAACATGCATGTCAGACATATTCATCAGGCCATTGCGGAAATACCTGTTGCCGCGGCTGATGTCTTCATATGGGGTTTCTTCACCATCAGAATATCTCAGGTCAGTATTGACTGCCAGAGCGCCGACTGATTCGTCATCAGCAAAGGTGAAACCGAGTTTGCCGGCCCATTCTTTTTTGCTGTCCCATTTGAATGCTACATGGCCCATCCAGCCCTGCATTTCGGGGCTGATGAAAGTTGATGCTACACCGCCGACGTTATTGGCGACATCCATTTCATAGTTGGTGTAAGCAAAACCAAGGTCGTAATCCCAGTGACCGTTGTTGCCGATCGGGCCCTTGGAACCGAATTCCACGTCATAGCGACTGTCGCTGGTCTGGCAACCATTGGCATTGGCAAGAGCAAATGCCGGAATCGGATTGAGAGCGGCATTGTAAAGAGGATGGCGGCGGTTGGCCAGGTTCGGTTCATCCTGACCATAAAGGCCAAGATAAAGGTTATGATCGCGATATTTGGTATCGAGGTTCAGGTTCCAGATATTGCGGTAATCGGTGGCTGCATCGTCTTTATAGCTGCCTACATGGCGGTCATAGAGAGTCTGGAAAACGACATCGACATCACCGACGCGTTTTTCATAGCGAACTGCATCAACATACTGGTTCAGGAGCAGAGAATGACCATGCAGCTGCAGAGCGCGACCGAAAGTGAAATCGCCGCCGAAGCGGAACATATCTTTGATTTTCAGGTAAGCGGTATCGATAAAACTGTCAGTTATCGGATTGGGGCCGTTGATGCCATTGCGGCCGAAAGCACCCTGTCGGATTGACTGACCACCGTTTACGTTGTCGGTATTATCCATGAATACACGCCAACGAGCCACGGCAGTGATATTTTCGTCGATATTGGCGGTGAATTTGAAGCGAATCTGGCTTTCGGTCAGCGCGTTATCGGCATTACCGGCGACGCCGCCATTGGCAGGATTCCAGTCATTTTTATGAGTGAGGTTGGTGTGTCTAACCAGCATGTCGCCGGAGAGTTTAACCTTTTCCATGCCGCCCTTGGCCATGTAATCCTTGATGCCTTCGACGTCTTTTTTGAGCATCGATACATCTTCTTTTACAACCTGCATGTCGTCTTCGAGAGCGGTAACTTTAACA
>CAZPCO010000099.1:0-3942 GCA_964585025.1 uncultured bacterium
GCCAGATATGGTTATCGAGGCTGGAGCTAAAACTGATGAGCCTATCAGAACGCGCGGCTGGACACATTGGCATCATTTGTTTAACCCCCGACAGTTAATCTTCCATTCGCTCGTTAACAAATTTTCGATAACAAGTAACAAATTTATTCTTTTCCAAGTTTTGAACCACATGTCTCGCCTAACTAGGTGGCGACCTCAAGCTGGTGGCGGAGGCGGGTCTGCCGCAACTTTTGACAACCAGGCTTTAAATACTCTGTTTAATTATCCCGTTAGGGCAAGCAATTCAATCGCCAATTTGATGGCGGACCCTTATTCAAGTTCGCCTTCTCCTAGGGCTTCCAATAAGACAATTGCGAATCATACAGCCCAAGAACTCGAAGCAGAAAATGATATTTTTATTACCGACCCTCCGTATGGCGATGCGGTAAAATACGAAGAAATTACTGAGTTCTTTATCGCCTGGCTGCGCAAAAATCCGCCCGAAGAATTTGCACACTGGACATGGGATAGCCGAAGATCACTGGCTATAAAGGGCGAAGATGAGGGGTTTCGTCGTGGCATGATTGCCGCCTATCGCCGCATGGCCGAAAAAATGCCTGACAACGGTATTCAGGTCTTGATGTTCACCCATCAGAGTGGTTCAATATGGGCTGATATGGCCAATATTATCTGGGCCAGTGGCCTTCAGGTCACCGCCGCCTGGTATGTAGTCACCGAAACTGATTCAGCTCTTCGCCAGGGGGCCAATGTAACCGGCACCATCATGCTGGTTCTTCGTAAGCGACATAAGCAACTTGCAACTTATCGCGATGAACTGGGCTGGGAAATCGAAGAAGCAGTAAAAAAACAGGTTGAGTCACTGGCTGGTCTTGATAAAACCCTTCGTGCTCAAGGCTCTGAAGGTCTATATAATGATGCTGACCTGCAGATGGCCGGTTATGCTGCAGCTCTTAAAGTTCTGACTGCTTATTCGAGCATTGACGGTAAAGATATGGTGGTTGAATCAGAAGCCCCGCGACAGCCTGGCAAAAAGACCTTCGTCGATGAGCTGATTGAATTCGCCGTTCAGACCGCTGTGCAGTTTCTGGTGCCGGTTGGCTTTGAAAGCTCAGAATGGCAGAAGCTCGCAGCCGTCGAGCGCTTCTATCTCAAAATGGCCGAGATGGAACACCAGGGCAACAAGACTCTCGATAATTACCAGAACTTTGCCAAAGCCTTCAAGGTTCGCCACTTCGATCAGCTGATGAGCGATAATTCAAAAGCGAACTCTGCCCGCCTCAAGCTTTCGCCAGAGTTTAAAAGCTCTCTGATGTCTGGCGATGCAGAACTGGCCGGCACGCCTCTTCGCGCCCTTCTCTATGCGATGTTTGAAGTGTCTAAAGAAACTGAGGTCGAAGACGTTCTCTTACATCTGATGGAGAATTGCGCCAACTACGTAACCAACAAGCCCCTGCTGGTAAAAATGGCCGACTACCTGGCCGAAAAACGGGCAACTCTGAAGCCGACAAAGACCTTCAAGTCCGACAGCGAAGCTGCCGCTGCCCGAATTCTGGCCGAAGCAATCAAGAACCAGAGGCTGTAAGCGATGACCCTGCGCCGCTTTTCGTCAAGAACAGAACAACTCGATAAAGAATTTCTGGCAAAGGCACTTACCGGTGCCACCCGCTACTATCGTATTGCCGGGTATTTCAGAAGTTCTATTTTTGAGCTGGTCGGCGAAGAAATTTCAAAAATCCCTGAAGTAAAAATTATCTGCAACTCTGAGCTCGACATGAATGATTTTCTGGTGGCCAGCGGTCGCAATACAGCTCTCAAAGAGCGCTGGAACGCGGTAGACGTTGCTGCTGATGCCCTCAAACGGCAAAATCATTACCAGATTCTCGACGAGCTTCTGCAGTCGGGCAATGTTGAAATTCGCGTAGTGCCGAAAGAAAGACTGTTTCTGCACGGCAAGGCCGGCTCTATTCATTATGCCAATGGTCACCGCTGCTCATTTATTGGTTCGGTGAACGAATCAAAGAGCGCTTTTGCCAATAACTACGAGCTGGTCTGGCAAGATGACGACTCCGAAAGCGCCGACTGGGTTGAGCAGGAATTCTGGGCACTCTGGCAGGATGGCGTGCCGCTTCCTGAAGCAATTCTGGCAGAAATTCACCGGGTAGCGACCAGGCGTGAAATCACCGTAGAAGCTCTTGCGCCTAAAGAAATTCCGCCGGCTGCCATGGCTGAGGCCCCTATTTATAGAGGCGGTGAGCAACTGCAACCATGGCAGCGCTCGTTTGTAACCATGTTTCTTGAACATCGCGAAATCTATGGCAAAGCGCGCCTGCTGCTTGCTGACGAAGTTGGTGTCGGCAAAACTCTGTCAATGGCGACCAGTGCTCTGGTAAGCGCTCTGCTCGATGACGGGCCGGTTATGATAATGGTGCCTTCGACCCTGACGGTTCAATGGCAGATCGAAATGAAAGACAAGCTTGGCATACCAAGTGCGGTCTGGTCGTCGCAAAAAAAGGTCTGGCTTGGCGTAGACGGGCAAATTCTCTCGCCACGGGGCGACCGGGCATCGATCAAAAAATGCCCTTACCGTATCGCCATTGTTTCAACCGGCCTTATCATGCACCAGCGCGAGAACGGTCAGTTCATCAATGAAGCGGGCATGCTTCTCGAAAAAAGATACGGCACTCTGATTCTCGATGAAGCGCATCGGGCACGTATCAAAGGCGGTCTCGGCGAAAAAGCCACACAGCCTAACAACCTTCTCGCCTTTATGCGTGACATTGCCAAAAGAACCCGGCATCTGATACTGGGCACGGCAACCCCGATTCAAACAGATGTTCGCGAACTCTGGGATCTGCTTGGCATACTCGGCAGTGGTGCAGAATTTGTTCTGGGCGACGCCCTTTCGCCTTGGCGCGATCACGAAACAGCCATTCCAATGGTAACAGGCAACAGCAATGTAAAATCGTCACAGGTCGCCTGGGAATGGCTCAGAAATCCATTGCCACCGGCAGTTGAGCACCATATACTGACAAATATTCGTGACCAGCTCAGTATCAGACCGAATGAATTTCATTGTTCTCACAGCTTTGAAAATCTTGATTACCTGGTGCAGAACATCTGGCTGGCAGAATGTCTCGAAGAAGGTTTTTTTCAGCGCTATAACCCGGTTCTCAGACACGTAGTCGTGCGCAAACGCAAGCAGCTCGAAGATGATGGCCTGCTCGAAAGGGTGGGCGTAAACACCCACCCGATACTGGCGAAAAGCTATCTCTACCAGTCACGGTTTATGGGGCTGGGGATCTCTACCAATACGCCTTTCGAAGTGGCCTATGAGCAGGCAGAACTCTTTTGTGATCTGCTAAAGAAGCGCACTAAAGTTGGCGGTTTTATGAAAACTCTGCTGCTGCAGCGCATTTGTTCGAGTTTTGCCTCTGGCCTTAAAACCGCACAAAAAATGCTTAACCACAGCATTACTGAAGACTACGAAGACGATGACGAAATTGAAAAGGTAGAACACATTTTGACTGAAATGTCGTCAGAAGAGGTTGCATGCCTGAAGAAAATCGAAGACCAGCTTTCGCGCCCCGAAGCAGTCGATTCGAAGCTCGACACTGTTAAATGGTTTTTGACCGAGTTTCCTACCGACGGCAAAACCTGGCTGCAGCATGGTTGCATAATTTTCAGCCAGTATTACGATACTGTCGAATGGGTGGCCAGTGAGCTGGCGAAAGTCTACAAAGATCAGATCGTTGCCGTTTACGCCGGTGTCGGCAAAAGCCGTCTTTATAAGGGCGAACAGTTCAGCAGCGTTGAGCGTGAAACCATCAAAGAAGCGGTGCGCAATCACGAAATCAAACTGGTAGTAGCGACAGATGCAGCCTGCGAAGGTCTCAATCTTCAGACTCTCGGCACTCTGATCAACATCGACCTGCCCTGGAACCC
>CAZPCO010000099.1:4042-9413 GCA_964585025.1 uncultured bacterium
CACGAAAGAAAAAACGCCCAGAACGCCTTCACCGTTCAATACCGCGACTCCGTAGACCCCGAAGCCAACCGCTGGGAACGCTGCGCCGAAGTCCTCTCCCGCCGCGACATCACCAACAAACTCAGCGAACCTTGGTAACTATAAAAAAACACAATCACAGAAAGGATACGTAATGCCAGAACTCAGCGTCAGCCGCAAAACAATCAGTAAACTCTTTGCAGAAATGCAGAATCGCAAATTTATTATTCCAGATTTCCAAAGACCTTATAAATGGGACATGGAAAAGTGTGAAACTTTGTGGAACGACATCAAAGATTTTCACGAATCTATGCCAGTTGGGGCAAAGTCTGACGAGTATTTTCTCGGAACAATCGTTTCCTGTAAAAATGAAGACATCGAAGACAATATCGAAATTATCGACGGGCAGCAAAGAATAACCTCTTTCTTCCTTATTCTAAGGGCTTTTTATAAGAAGCTTGAGAATATGCCTGAAGATCTTAATGTGATCGGCCTTAAGAACCAGTTGGCACCATGTATTTGGGATGTTGACAGCATTTCCCAGCAGGTAGCAGATAGAAAAAAGCTGCATGTCGAATCTCTGGTAGCAACAGATGACGATAAGGCAGCGTTTCATAATATTTTGGAGACAGGCTTTGCTGACAGTTCCGCTAAAGACCTGTATTCTATCAACTTCAATTTTTTCAAAGATAAATGCGAGCAGTATGCTAAAGACGCGCCGATGCAGTGGCAACCACTTTGTGTAACAATTTTGCACAAGTGCATTATTCTGCCGATTGAGTGTAATAACTCAGATACCGCGTTAACAATTTTCTCAACACTTAATGACAGGGGGCTGCCGCTTTCCGACTCCGATATTTTCAAGGCCCAGATATACAAGTCAAAGCCTGATAGTTCTGCGAAAGAACAATTTACAAACGCCTGGAAAGAGCTTACCAGCATTTGTAAAAGCGCTGGAATAAATCTGGATGAGATTTTCAGATACTATACCCATATTGTAAGAGCCAAGAATAACGATAAATCGAAGGAAACCGGCCTAAGAAAATTTTATGCCCATAACAATTATGAAAAACTCAAAAGCTCAACAATAATCAATGATTTGACTGACCTTGCGAATTTCTGGCTTTATGTCAACACCGGTAAAGAGCCAGAAGATATTTGTTATAAAATCTCGCTGGAAGCAAGAAAATACATTCATTGCCTGGACTGCTACCCGAACGACTTCTGGAAATATATAACCAGTGTTTTCTTTCATTGCAACAAAGAAAAGCCGGGGTTTGAAGTAGACTTTGCAGCTTTTTTGAAAAAGCTGACGGCTTTTCTGTTTGTGAAATTCATTCACCGTCCGACCGTTAACGCAATCAAAGATGATATTTACAGCCGTTGCGTGTCAGTTTTCAACGGTAATGATCCTGATTTTAAAGCCGAATTTAAAAAAGAAGATTTGCCCGGCATGCTTGACGAGGCCGCCAATTCACGCCTGGCCAGAGCCCTGATTCTTCTTCATGCGTATTTAAACACGGGGCAAAAAGGCCCGATATCAAAAAGCTTTGAAATAGAGCACATCTTTCCATATAAATGGCAGACGGCAAATTACAATGGCTGGAACGAAGCCGATGCCAGAGTCTTTCTGGAAAAACTCGGTAATAAAGTTGCTTTCGAAAAGCGCCTGAATATACAGGCCGGGAACAATTATTTCGGTAACAAGAAAAAGAAATATTCTGAGTCAAAGATTCAGGATGCAGTCGATCTCGGCCATTACAAAGCCGATGATTGGGCCAAAAGTGATATCGTGGCAAGAAACTCGGCTTTTGCTGAGAGACTGTTCAACTTTTTCAGCAGCTGCTTGGGCTAATCGCTTCGCTGGCAAAACTTCAAAGGACGAGGCATGGATAACCCTTATTGCTATACTGAAGATCAGAGATACCATTTGAGCGTCGAAACAATTAAACGGCTGTGTTTCGATCTTTTATGCATGTTTAAAGCCAGTCAGCCGCTAATTAAAAGCGCTTTTGAAGACGAAGAGTTCCAGCCGGGCTCTTTGTTAGACTTGTATGAACAGCTGGTTTTTCCAGCCCTCTCCGAAAAGCTTTTACAGCTGGCGATAATGTTCCGCGCCTTCGATGACCAGATGAAGGATTCCAAAAAACGCGACGAATACCAAAAATGTATGGAAACCATAAACCACGGCAAAGATTACGTTGGCGTGTTGAATGGCGGTGAGCCATTCACTCTCCGAGAAGCTTGCAACAAGATTTTACACGCCAGAACAATCAGGCCTCTTTACGAAAGACTAGATCAGAGCGGTTTGAAGAGTCGGCAAAGCCTATGGCATCTTACGGGCGAAATCGAGCTTATAGGAAAGCATCAGAGCCGCGACTGGTCTGCAAACATTCATTTATGCCCAATGCTGGAACTCATACTGACAGCGACTCATGTCAATGTGCCTGCGGAAAATTCGATATCGAACTGATGAAAGCTAAGGCTAATAGGGGTAGTAACAACAGTCTGTTGACAGCTCTGTTAAAAAACAAAGACGAGACAATTATTTCCCTGGAAGAAGAAAGCTCTGCCTTAGTTAAGAGACTGATAAACTTTAAGCTCTCAACTTCTGACGGCAGCAAGATTCACGAGGCCTTTTGCCTGCACATATTTCTGGTAGCATGCTGCAATAGAGGGCTCCTGAACGGTCACCTGAAAATATGCAAACAAGAATCACCCGATTTTGTAATAACAAGCATCGATGGAACGATTGAGATCGGCCTTGAGCATACTTGTGCCACTCTCGAACAATACAAGATTGCGAAAGCACAATTTTCGAAGCTACCTGTTGGCAGTCTGCTGGAATTAAGCAGATACTCGCCCTTTAAGCCACTTAAAAATAATAACGCAGATATCGGTATCATTAAACCAGGTGCGAAACTTAAAGATAAAGGCTGGAAAGGGAATGAGCCTGAATTGGAATGGTCAGAAATCATCTTCCAAGCTATTGTCAGTAAGATAGAAACCCTCAATAAAAGCCACTTTCAACAAAAGCTGGAGAATCATTTGATCATTGAAGATGATTCGCCGGTAGACTTTGTTAAGGACGACAAAACCGCATTTAAAATTCTCCGAGACCGTTATTCATCAGCTAATTATAACGAAATCACCGAATTTCACAAAATTCATATTTTTTCGCGATGTATTCTTTTGTATGATTTTTTCGGTGAATGTCTTGAAATTGACATGCATAAAGCCCAGTTAAAAAAATATTGCCAGTAATTTGCGTTGCAGGCAACAGGCCGCTGAAAGTCTCAACTACTGGTTTTTCTGGAAAAGTTGCCTTTTAGTTAAAATCTGTTATTAAGACACCTTCAGGTGGTTTTTTCTTTGAGATCTTTTTTTGCAGGCGGCTTTGCGTAAACCGCTTTGAGAAGTTCGTTACCGCCAAAGAGAATATTGTCTGTATCTGGTTCTTCCGGCCAGTGCTCGTTGAAATGGTTTTTCAGACCAACCGGAAGTTCTGCTTCATCATCGTAATTCGCTGTAGAAAATGAGTTCAAATCATTAAGCCCTGCATAGTTGGGCTGATCAGAAAAAATGAAACCCATTGGAAAATATTTCATGACACTGAAGAACCCAAGGTCAGAAAAGTTCCCTCTGACTTTTGGCATAACTATGTCTCGAACAGTTATGGTTGAGGCATGTGACCGCGAGAAATAGGCTATAAAAACATTTTCAAGACAGGTTTTGCGTGGATTAAGAACAAAGTCGCGGAGCTCGTTTTCGAATGGCTCATCCCAGAAATCTATTCGAGCAGCCAGAAGATGCCCGATTAATCCCTTCATCAGTCTGAGCGGATAAGTTTTCACCGTTATCGTATCCGGCATTATCAGCTGGGTTGAGACCAATTTTGTGATATCAGAATTAAGCTTGTTGATGACTTCATCGAACTCGGCTCCTAAGAACGAATTGCAGTCTTTACATATAGTCCGGTATTTCACCCCATCAGGTGACCTTCCCATTCTGGCTTCAGTCGCTGAAGTGCCTTTCAGCTTACAGAAAAAGTTGTCTAACTGCACAGGAAGCAGTTCAATGCCGCCTTTTGGCGGAATGTGATCCCATGTTAAAATCGAAGGGTTCTTGCAGATGTTGCACGGCCCGTTTAATTCACGTTTTGTCTTTGCATAAAACATAATTGTTGTTTCAGTAAACCATATCACCGTGACCGGCGCAATTCCTGTCAAAAAAATGAGAGTTGACAAGCATTATGTAGTTGGTTAGTCTATTAGTAGATGATTAGGCCCTAGACAGTAACCGCAGCCGACAATCCTGGCTGTTGGCGATCTCTAGGGCTTTCTATTTTAATCGAGTGGGGTTGCCATGAGCTCTGAAAAGAAACGACAAGAAGATAAGAGCCGAAGTGAAATCAGGATTCAAATGCCAGTATCTACGGCAGTTTTAGTTGATGGTGGGTTCTTTTTAAGCCGATACAAAGCTGTTTTTGAAAATGGGCAAAGACATTCGCCTGAGCAAGTGGTTAAAAACCTTATTACCATGGCGTTTAAGCATGTGTATCGGCAAAACGGAGACCTGTATCGGATTTTTTTCTATGATTGCCGGCCCTTCAAAAAAAAGGTTCACAATCCTCTTTCCCGAAAAGCGATTGATTTTGAAAAGTCAGATGTAGCCGAACATAGAAACAGAATTCATGCTTTGCTAAGAAAAGAAAGAAAAGTTGCCCTGAGATATGGCGAACTTAAAGATGGCAACGGCTGGTCTCTTCATGGTCACGTATTAAAAGAGCTTCTAGCTGGAAAAAAGAAGCTCGACGATCTCCAGGAAAACGATTTGTATTATGACATCTCCCAAAAAGGTGTCGATATGAAAATCGGTCTTGACGTTGCATCATTGGCTTACAAGGGCCTGGTAAAGCGAATAATTCTGATTTCTGGTGATTCAGACTTCGTTCCGGCAGCCAAACTTGCTCGTCGTGAAGGAATAGATTTTATTATTGATCCTATGTGGAGCAATATCCATGACGACCTTTACGAACATATTGACGGCCTACACTCTACTGTTCGTAATCCGCATGGTAAAGAAAACCACAAAAAGCACTCAGAATAGCAATAACGCTGTGTTTCAAGTATCTCTGCCTGTTCGCGTTACACAGCAAACCAACTGCTGAATAAATCATAGTCTGAACAGGCCGAAAGGACCGATATTTTTATCTGACGCATAGAAACTTTCAGGTGATTAATTGCTTGCGGATGTAAATAGACAGATTACTGAGAAGATTATTGCCAGCCTTGAGAGGGGCGAAATACCATGGAAAAAACCATGGGTGGCCGGCTTTCCAAGAAATATGCTG
>CAZPCO010000100.1:0-9400 GCA_964585025.1 uncultured bacterium
GGACAAGCTTCCTTCTCTTCCTGATGTTTTCATCGTCGATAACGATGCCGATGAGGCAGCACTCGCTGAAGTTGCTGACCGGGTCGCGCAAAATCTTCTCAAGGAGCCGGGCTGATGATAAGAAAAGAAACTGATACTGCGGCGGCAGAGTGCTGCAGCCATGAAGGTTGCCGATTTGCCAATCTGCCTTTGGAAAACCGGATTCGCGAGTATGCTGATCTCGGAGCAGTTCCGCACTGTTGCTTTGCTGATCTTCTCAGAGAGCAGGTGATTGCAGGGCTGCAGCCAGAGAAAGATGGAGCTGCCGGTTTTTATGCAACTATCGATGCTTTCAATGAAAAGCATCCTGATGCAACCGGCCACTGTCATGGGTCTCTTGCCTGGCTGGCTGAGATGTATGTTAAAAACAGCGCGATCAGGCTGCATGCCACTGGTGGAATATCCGTCGAACTTTCTGCGCCTGAGGCCGCCAAATTGCTGATTCAGGCCGGGAAATTTCTGGATGAAGAAGATTGTCATGTCGAAGACATAGCTATTGCCGATGGTGAGCAGATGTGCTTTTCAACCCCTGAGCCTGAACTGCCTGCCGGTTTCATCGAGTATCTGGAAACTGTTTTTCAGCCTCTTGAAGAAGTCGCGGCCGTATATGTTTTTATGGCTGGCCAGGCTGATAGAAAAACTGGAAATCTGACAATCGGTATTCTGCCCGCCTCGAGAATCAGCAGTCATGAAGCCAGTCGCCTTTCATGCCTGATTGTCGAAGGGGTTGAGAGATTTCTTGATTCGCATGATCAGCTCGACTTTTTGTTGATAGAAGATACCGAACTGGCAGAAATAGCCCGTTCAGTCAGCCCGGTAATCAGACTGGAACGCTGAAGAGACATCAATATGAGCCATCACGAACACGAAAAAATGGCGGCAGCCTCTCTGAATATCGGTGTCATGACGTTTTCCGATACAAGGTCAGAGGCTGAAGACAAATCCGGCCGTCTGCTCAAAGAAATGCTGATTGCAGGCGGGCATCGGGTTCCCTGTTACGGCGTTGTCCGAGAAGATCCTGATAAAATGCGGGCTGCCCTTGCAGAATGGCTGCACCGCACAGATCTCGATGCCGTGATCACAAATGGCGGCACCGGCTTGACCGAACGCGATGGTACGATCGAGGTGGCGCGCAGCTTTTTCAGCAAAGAACTGGATGGTTTTGGAGAACTGTTTCGGCTTGTGTCATACCAGCAGATCGGGGCGGCAGCGATGTTGAGCCGGGCTACTGCAGGACTTGCCTGCGGTAAAATGCTTATCTGCCTGCCGGGAAGCAGCAGGGCAGTAAAACTGGCAGCAGCCAGGCTGCTGCTGCCACAATTGCCACATATGGTCTGGGAGATCAACCGCCAGAAGGCGGGTTGATCAGCCGAAAAGTTTCTTGATCGAACCGAGCAGGCCGCTCTTGGCTTCTTCTACTTTTTCGCCGGTCAGGCCGCCGATCAGGGTAACCATGTCAGAACGGTATGCAGACTGGGTGTCCCGGTCGAAAATGGTTTTCTGGTCGTTGATCATTTCCGAAGCGCTTTTCCAGTCGTCATGCAGCGAAAAGTCGAATTTGCGTTTCAGGGCCGTTTCGATGTCGGCTCTGGGCTTGGCGTAAATGCAGTCTTCGCGGCTTAGAATCAGGCGAATCTTTTCGGGCGGGTATTTGAGGGTTTCCATGACCTTCATACAGACATGCATGCTCTTGATATGGTTCATTTCAGGGGACATGACCAGACAGATGATGTCTGAAATATCGAGAGCGTTTATGGTTAGATCCTGGAATAGGGAATGGGTATCGATGACAATGTAATCGAAGGATTTCTGAGCCAGCTTGACCAGTTTGCGCAGATGCCCTGAGTTCACCATTTCAGATTGTTCTGGCTTGATCGGTGAGGGTAAAACACTGAAACCGAGGGGGTGTTCGGTCAGAAACTTCTTCAGATCGTCAGGATTGGCTGGTTCGGCTTCGACGACGTCAGCAATGGTCTTTTTGCCTTTGAGTCCAAGCATGAATGCCAGGTCGCCGAACTGCAGGTCTAGATCGAGCAGCAGAACTGATTTTTTGGCCAGTTTGGCAATGCCGGCCACCAGATTGGCGGCGATGACGCTTTTGCCGGCTCCGCCCTTGGGGGCGAAGAAAGTGATGATCTTGCCACACTTTTCTTCGGCCAGCGGCGGCGCAGCTTCTTTTCTAAGGCGGCGGCTGAGCGCGGTCATGATGCGCAGTGCAATAAATGAATTCAGGCGCAGCAGCATGTCAAAATTGACTTTGCTGATTTCGAGCACTTTGCATTCGCCAGTGGTCTTGATGGTAGCGTTGCGGGCAACGCCTTCGATCAGAGCCATTTCTCCGAAAAAGTTGCTTTCGTCGGTATGAGAGATCTTTGTAACAAGCTTGTCAGCCCCAACGTCTTTTTTGTAGACTTCGACTGTACCTTCTTTGATCAGGAAGAAAGCGTCGCCGGGGTCGCCTTCTTTGAACAGGCAGTTACCTGCAGCCAGCGTTCGCTCTTTGACGACCTCGGAAATCTTCTTGAGATCGCCTTCTTCGAGGCCTTGAAACAAAGGAATCTGTTTTAAAATTTCTATAATAGTAACCACTCCCTCTCTGAGAGAATTATGCGATCAGGACTTGTCGCTTTCGTTCGCAACCGTAGCGGGATCCTGGTTTTCGGCAATCCCCATGAGCTTGTTGTAGATTTTCTCGCCTACTTCAGGTTTGAGAATCTTTTCCCAGATGGTTTCCTTCTCTTTGAGCGATATCAGCTTTACTTCCTTGTCGCTGATGGCTATGAACGCGACCGGTTCGATGGTCGCCCCACCGCCTGCACCGCCACCAAAGGTGGCAGAATCAGACTTGCCGTCTCCGCCGCCAATACCAAAGCCGAATGAAACCCGGGTAACCGGAAGAACTGTCCAGTTTTTGAAGGTGGTTGGCTCACCAATAACCGTTTTTGAATTAATTGCAACTTTCAGTTCTGAGAGAACAGTTTTGACTAGAGCATCAATAGCCATTGGTGTTAGAACCTCCTGAATTTCGTCACCATGTTACCAGAAACCCCGTATTAAAAAAACAATTTTTTCACAGACCCTGTCGCCTGGCGCGGTACCATTTGAATGCCTGCCAGAGTTGCCTGTAAAGATCTGGCTCGAGAAACAGGCCGACAATAGCGGCTGCAAAGCGCCATGGCCTGATGACAGCTGTCGAATGGCCGCGAGCGTAGATGCAGGGTTGTGAAAAAACCGGTACCGGTTTGAAGTTGACGCCAAAACGTCCGACGAATCCTGACATGACAGCCAGATTGGCATGAAACATTCCGGTCAGATATGGTTCGTGTAGAGCATATCTGAGCAGCAGCGCAGTTCCGTCAATGCTCAGGCCTTTTTTGCCACGGCGCCAGAAGCGAAGAAATACCGGGTAAAGCACTTTCCACTTACGCATGAAGGTGCGTAACCAGCCTCTTATCTGACGATATCTTCTGTCGAAATCGCGTCGGAAACGCCTGAATTTACTTTGCCAGCCGTCTCCGGGCTTTTCTGCTGCTGCTTCTTTATCTGCAGGTTTTTCTCCGGTGGGTTTTTCAGTGTGAACTTCTGAAACAGGCTTCAAGGGGCGGGTGTCTACCGGAGTGGGCTCAACTGGTCTGGCAGGAGTTATTTCCTCTGGTTCGGCTGCAGCTCTTTCTTTTTCCGGGGTAGTCTGGATTTCCACAGCAGTGTCTACTGGTGGCGGTTCTTCGACCGGGCCTGCAGTGGCAAGTTCCGGCTTGCTCTGCCCGCTTTGTGGCGCTGCAGACTCTACGACACCGGCAGCCGGAGTTGCAGGTGATTGTGTGGGCAGAGAAGCTGATGGAGGCTCTGATGGCAGAGTCGGTTCTGAGATTGTGGATGATACAGGTTTAGTTTGCTGAGCTGGTGCTGCTGAATGCGGCTGAATAGCCTGTTCTTCAGATTTCTGAGCCGGGGGTGGCGCTTCAGGCTGATCTGGATGGTCGGTAGTTGAATCTATGTCTTTTCCTGGCGGGGCTGCAGGTGGTTGCGCAAATGGCGGGCCAGGTTGCCTGCCCGGCCGGGCTGCTTTCTGACGGCGGTTTTTTTGCAATATCATTTTCCAGAACAAAAATTTCAGGATTACATCCTGGTTAACGGGGGTTGCGACAATGCCGATTTTGAGCATGCCAAACAGATAGGCTCCCCAGATTTCGGCTCTTTGGCCAAGTTGTGAAGCCCGCAGTTTGACGTTGAATACAAGCGGGTGAAAAAGACCGATGATTGTAATAATCGAAAGGCCTGTAAATGCCAGAATCAGGAGAATTTTGACCAGGGCAAGGGCGATGGAAAGATAGTCGCTCATGTGGTGATGAACCTGGCGGCACCTGCATCCATTCCGATGGTAAATTCTGTCGTTGCCGCAAAGACCTCACCATCGAGTTCGTAGGGGACAGGCAGCGAGGATTTGACTCGGAAACTGTCGGAACTGATTCTGATAACGCCATCAGCTGGGAAAACGCCGTTGCCGCGTGCAAAATTCAACAGCCTGAGCATAGTATGGGTGTTGAATTTCGTTACCAGTACCATGTCAAGAATACCATCATCATAACGGGCTTCCGGGGCGAAAAAGAGTTCACCGCCATAGCGGCGCATATTGGCGACAATGGCAAATCGCCCCCGGTGAGTCTGGCCGTTTGCTGTGATCTGAAGTTCAGGAGGGGCGTAGCCCAGGAAATGATGCAACCCGGTTAGATGATAGGCATAACGGCCGAAAAGCTTTTTCAGCAACGGCGGGACAGCTCCAGCAACCTCTGCATCGAAGCCAATTCCGGCAACAAAAATGAAGCGACGGTTGTTGCAGACGCCAAGATCGGCCTTCTGAACTGCACCGGTCAGCAACAGTTTGGCTGCATCGCGCATCGAGGCTGGTATCCCGAGCTCACGGGCTATGACGTTGGCTGTGCCAGCCGGAATGATACCGAGAACAGCGCCAGGAGTGAGATGATTCTGAATGGTATGGATGGTTCCGTCTCCGCCGCACGCAGCAACGAGGCAGGCTGGGTTGGCGGAAAGACTGGCGGCCGTCTGCCCGGCGTGCTCAATACTTCTGGTATAAACGATCTCACAAGGCAGGAACTTGTTAACATGTGCCGCCGCCGCCTCGAGTTCATTGCGTTTGAGGGTGCGTGAAGCTGCATTTGCCAGGATGGCGATTTTTTCAGGCTGCATTGAATTCTCTGGCTTCAAAAAGGTTGTTTTCACTGACAAGCTGGTAGAAATTGCCGTTACAGGCATGAGAGAACACGATCAGCGTGTCTGGACGCAGACCGCGGCGCAGCAGAAGTTTACGCGCCAGCAGAGTATCGCCCGGGAAAAGATCGAAAGCTTCGCGACGGTCTGGCTCAAGATGAAATGGTGTCGGGCAGATATCGCCCGGATAAATTACTCTGAACCGGCTGTCGATTATTCTGACTGTCTGATGAGCTGCCGTATGACCGCCGCTGACCTCGAGAAAAATATCGGGGAGGATCTCAATGTCGCCAGTGATCAACTTCAGACAATTGTTCTGGTGCAAAGGCAGAAAATCATGAACGCAGTAACTGCTGCGGGTAATCTCATCAGGTTTGATCGCTGCTTCCCATTCAGCTTTCTGGACATAATAGCAGGCGTTTTTAAAGGCGGGCCGGATGATGTCGCCATCGCAGACAGTGGCGCCACCGCAGTGGTCATAATGCAGGTGCGTAAAGACAACGTGGGTAACTGCGTCAGCAGCAACGCCGAGCTCTGCCAGACGGTCGAGCAGTCGGGAAGATTCCTGGAGGCCCATCAACTGGCGCTTTCGTGGTCTGATTTTGTCGCCCATGCCTGCATCGATAAGCATGACAACCCCTGGCCCTCGAACCAGCAGCTGGTTCAGGCCGAAACGAACCCGGTTTTTTTCGTCGGGCGGGGCAAAGACTTCCCATTCTGAGCGCGGAATGCCGGCAAATGCGTTGCCGCCGTCAACCAGCATCTGCCCCTCGTGCAGGATGTCAACCTGGTACTTTCCGGTATTCAATCGGAGCCCCCGTTAAAAATGTGTACTACAGGATAATGCGGCGGGAAATTATTCGCAACAATTAATCGTTTCCTGTTGAGTAAACGCTTTCACCAGTTTCTTCGAATCTGAAAGTAACGTTGAGAGGTCCGATTGCGTAAGTGTCTTCAGGTACAACAGCAATCAGGATAATTTTGCGGTTAAGCTCTTTGATACGGTTCACCATATCGTAGAACGAAATCATCGATTCGGACGAAAGATCGCCGAATCTGCCGGTCAGAGGGTTGGCAATCATGCCAAGTTTTACGACCTCATGGTTTATTTCGTCCATAAAAGCTTTGAGGCTGCGGGCTATGCTGCCGCGGTCTGAATTTCCGTCGATTTCAAGCGAGGCTATTTCCTGATTACGTGTGAAGATCAGATTGTTGGGCAGAACCAGAAATCTGACATTGCCCAGTTCTTCACCGGCGTTGATGTTTTCAGCCGCCACTGCGCCAACCACGAGTTCCTGAGTAGTGCTGGCGATGTGAGCAGCCATCAGGTTGAGCTGCTCCTTATTCTCGGTGAAAAAGTCGATCTCTTCCTTGACCTTCACGCCGCGTCTTCTCACCTTTTCGGTCAGGTTGATAACCAGAGTGGTAAGCTCCTTCATCACTTCTCCCGGGCTGCGACCGGCGCTGATAACACACACAGACAGAGGTTCGTCCTTGCGAAAGACAACGCTTTCGGTTTCTTTGATACGCACCTGGGTCGTCAGGCGCTCAACATCTTCGGACAAGGACTTTTTTTCCCGCTCGAGCCGATCGCGGGACTCTGTGAGACCTCTGGTTTCGGCCTGGAGTTTGTCGATGTCGCGGCGCAGTTCATCCATGGAGAAGAGGGCGATTCTCACGTCTTCTGAAATGATGGCCGAGACTCCCAGAGTGAGCATGGTGATCAGAATCCCTGTGGAAATAGCGACCACGAGTGCAGTAATTCTCGGGCGCAGACCGAAAACGGTTAAGCGCTTTTTTCCGACATAGGTACCAAGGACATCGCCAAGATAGGCGATGACGCCACTGATCACCATCAACACAAATATATAGATCATTGGCTGAATTTCTCGATCTGATCGAGCTGAAAGCGATCTCCGAGATAAAATTTGCGGGCGGTTTCGTTCTGGGCGACGTACTGCGCCGAGCCAGAGACGAGAATTTTTCCGACGCTGAGAATATAGGCCCGGTCTACGATCGCAAGGGTTTCTCTGACGTTATGGTCGGTGATCAAAAGTCCGAGCCCCTTTTTCTGCAGTTCGAGAACGATGCTCTGGATGTCCTGGACGGCGATGGGGTCGACGCCGGCAAACGGTTCGTCAAGCAGAATGAAGCTTGGTTCTGCGGCCAGGGCCCTGGCGATTTCGACGCGTCGTCGCTCGCCCCCGGAAAGTGAATAGCCTAGACTGTCTGAGATCCGGCCAATATCAAGATCCGAAAGCAGCTTGTCAAGACGTTCCTTGCGCTCGCGATCGCTTAGTTTAATGCCTTCCAGAATCAGCCAGATGTTCTCTCTGACAGTCAGCTTTCGGAAGACGCTCGCTTCCTGAGGCAGATAGCCGATTCCCATGCGTGCCCGCTGATACATGGCCTTGTGGGTTATATCATGATGGTTGAAGCTTACCTTGCCGCTGTCAGGCTTGATCAGGCCCACGACCATGTAAAAAGTCGTGGTTTTGCCGGCTCCATTAGGGCCCAGAAGACCGACAATCTCGCCTTTGCGTATATTCAACGACACATTGTCGACCACTTTGCGACCCTTGTAGGTCTTGCATACCGACTCAACGACGATTTCATCTATCTGAGGCGCATTTTCCGATATCGCACCTATTGGTAACACTGCTGTCATAATTATTTCCTGTCAGTCTTCGCCGTCATCAGCTGAAGCTTCGATAACTTCGTTTTCGGCAGAAATCTTGGTGTAATCTCCATCGGGAAGATTTTCGGGCGGGGTGGAGATTTCGTTGCCAGCTGATTCTTCTTTTGCATCCGATATGATTCTACCGCCGGTTGCCATTTCAGCATCGTCGCCCCCGTCGTCATTTTCGCCCGCTTTTTTCTTCTTCTTTTTTTTCTTTTTGTCCTTTTCCTTGTCTTTTGCGTCGTCGCCGGGTTTGCTTCCACCGGGATACACTGTGGCGTGAACGTTGCCAACCGCGATCGAGCGCTCTTCGTTCGGGTAATAGATGATTTTGTTGGCGTAAAGCTCGGAAACCTGTTCGGCGTTGCTGCCTTTTTCCTTGCTGGTCTGAAATGCATGCGCGTGACCGACGATGATCATCCGGTTTTCCTTGTTGAGATAGATTGCCTTGTCACCGGTCGCTCTGAGGGTTTGAGTCACGATTTCGACGTTATTGCGCGCGATAGCCTTATCTTCGTCTGAAAACAGCTCGAGGACTTCGCAGATAAGATCGGAAACCGGTTCTTTTTCGTTTTCAGCCGCCTCTTCTTCAGTTTCTCCTTCGCGGTATGCAACTTCGATGACTCTGACGTTGCCTTTGGCGATGAAGCGCTTCTCTTTCTGAAAGGCTTCGACTTCGTTGCAGGTAAGAATTACCCGCGTTTTTTTGCTTTTGCCGTCTTCAGCATCTCCGCCGGCACGTTCGACGATTCTGATCAATTTGGGATTGCCACGGGCCAGAACCCGGTCTTCTTTGACATAGGCCTCGAGATAGTCTGAAGTCAGCACTGAGCCTGGCTGTTCGACTTTGACGTTGTCGATTGCCTTGACGATTTCGAGGTCGCGATCATAAATGCCGCGGTCAGCGGTCATGACCATATCCTTCTGTTCGGCCTTGATGCCGCCTCTGGCCACGTAGATGCTTTTGTGAAAGGTCATCAGTTTGCTGGTAATGACCATGTCGCCGGCAGTTATTGTTGTCTGAGCACCGGCAACAATGCTGATCATGATGAAAAGGGTCAGAATCGTGACAATTTTTTTCATGGCTGTGTTTCCCCGGGAGAATTTGTTGTGGATGCGGGTGTTGCAACCGTATTCGAGGCATTCATGCCGTGTAAAGGCAGCAGCAGTTGCTCGATCGGCGGTGCAACGGGAACTCCTTCTATACTGTCCCTGGATGTTTCGGGAGTCGCAGAGGCGTTCTGATTCCAGATGCGTATTACTACCTGCTGGTTGATTGTGGCTTCTTTGGTCTGGGTATTGTAGCTCATGCCTAGGCCGGTGATTATTGCGTCATCTTTCCAGATAGTCACCGGTTGCTGGCTGTGGAGTTCTTTTCGATTCAGATAATAGCGCATTTCTTCGGTTCTGATTCTTTCACGGTCAGTGCTCCATGCTCGTACATCGCCCCAG
>CAZPCO010000101.1:0-1973 GCA_964585025.1 uncultured bacterium
AGACTTTTTCGGCGGTTATAATGACCTGCTGAACCGTCGAATTCGAATTCTGCATTCGTTCAGCTTTCTTGAAGACCCAACCAGGCTGTTCAGAGCCATCCGGTTCGCCGGCCGGTTCAATTTTGCGCTAGAACAGGACACTCGCCGGGCCTTCGAGCTTGCGGTAAGCCGTGAAGCTACTTCCAGACTCTCACTGAAGCGGATCGGAGCGGAAATATCAAAATGCCTGAATGAAGAAAGGCCGCAGCAGATCGTTGCCGACCTTTTTACCGAAGGACTGATGCAGAGTCTGAGCAGTGAATTTACGGACCCTTCGATTCTGCCACGCCGTTTCAAACTGATCCGCGGCCTGGTAACCCGCTTTTCGAGACTCAAAGAAGAGATCGACCCGGAAGCTATCTACTGGGCGGGTCTGCTCTCGCTGCTTTCAACAACAGATATTGCTGAAGTTCTCGATTCGATCGGCACCCCGCACAGCCGGCGCCGAAAGATTATCGAAGCTCTGAGCGCCATGAATACTGTTCCGATGCAGTTGAATCAACTTGACGAAAGTGACAGGATCGGCCTGTTCAACCTTCTCGACGGTCTGCAACTCGAGACACTTCTGGCCCTGATGGCCTACTCTCTCGACAAGCACAACAATCGACGCGTTCTCTTCTTTATCGCCAACCTGCGCAGCACCAGACCGCTTATCAGCGGCAAAGATCTGGTTGCGGCCGGATTCAAGCCTGGCCCGCAGATGCGCCGAATTTTTTCTCACATAACCGGGTTGAGGCTGAACGGCGCTCAACTTACTCACGAGGAGGAAATGGAAATTGCCAGAAGGTTTTACCAGGATATATAGTTTTCGTCCACCGGGCGGCATGCCGCCAGATTCTTTTGCACGACTGGTCAGAATCGGCTGCCTGATCTTTTTTCTGCTCGGCATAAGCTTTTTGATCCAGGGAATAGGCTCGCTTTTCGACTCAGCGTTTCACTTTCTCGTGTTGATTCCGATAATTCTGGTTTCTCTGACCTTTCACGAATATGCGCACGCGCGCATGGCTGATTTTCTCGGAGACCCCACACCCGACCGCATGGGAAGACTGAGTCTGAACCCGATGCGGCATCTCGACCTGTTCGGCACTATTCTGCTTTTCTTCACCAACTTCGGCTGGGCCAAACCGGTTATCGTCGACCCTTCCAACTTCAGAGTTCCTCAGCGCGCTATGCTTTCGGTGGCGCTTGCAGGACCACTCGCCAATCTTCTTCTGGCAATTGCCGGCACAGTGGGCATGAAAATTCTGGCAGAAACGTTAAAAGTCACGCTGATGCCGCCAATTGCAGTATTGATGCTTGTGACCATACTTAAATCGCTGATATTGATCAATCTGAGCCTGGCCTTGTTCAACCTGTTGCCAATTCCGCCACTGGACGGTTCGCGCGTCGTTTCTTATTTTCTGCCCGGTCGTTACCGTCTGCAGTATCGTCAGTTCGAGGAAATTGCCCCGATGCTGCTGCTTCTGCTCTTTGCCCTCGGTGGGCTAGGGTATCTGCTCAACCCTGCAATCAACGTCGTGTATTCGCAGCTGGCAAATCTGTTCGGCGACCCACTGCATGAAATTGCCATCTATCTGCATACTTTCGCTTCGCCCGGCATACAATACTGAAAACCAGCAAAAAAAATGCCCTGCGATTGCAGGGCATTTTTTTTGCATTGTTCTTAGGCGGCAGGGGTCGGGTTATAGGGATTCAAAGCCGCCGGTCTGGCAGCCAGCTCGCGATCGATCATGAACATGCCGCCAGGCGCGCTGCCGGTAAGATTGATCATATCGAGAACCGCTTTTGCCGCTGCTTCTTCTTCGACCTGTTCGCCAATGAAGAAATTCAGAAAATTCACGGTTGCGTGATCTTTAATTGAGTAGGCAAGATCGGCCAGATTATTGATGCATGAAGTAATATGACCTTCGTGTTTCAGGGCTTCTTCAAATACA
>CAZPCO010000101.1:1983-9371 GCA_964585025.1 uncultured bacterium
GGATTTCCACGATTTTGGCGGAGCTTTGAGAGCTTTCAGCTCGGTTTTGCCGCCTTTTTCAGAGATATAGTTCATGAACTTTACCGCATGGCTGAATTCTTCGAGAGCCTGATTACGCATCCAGTGCTGCAGACCCGGCATGCCTTCGGCAACAGCATATTCCGCCATGGCAAGATAGAGATAGAACGAATACATTTCTTCATAAACCTGGTTAACGAGAGCTGCTTCCATTTTTTTGTCGAGCATAAGTTTCCTCCATTTTTAATACCTAAATAGTATCATTTAAATTTTAAAACTGCAATCAGAATTTTCTGCTGCAGTGACAGAGCCCAGTATTCCAATACAATGCGAACGACTGCCCTTCAATTATGTATTGATCAGAACATCAATCAATTACGGTCATCGAATTCCTGAAACATCCTAAGAATCGGATCAGAAGTGGTTTCGTCATGATGACGCAACACTCTTCGGATCAATTGCCGATTCTGATGAAACCTGCGCAGCAATCTGGCTCCTTCGATACAATGCCCGGTATTGGCGATCGGAAAGAGCACTTTCGCGACCTTGAACAACAAAGATGGCCTGGTGACAGTTTTGCCGATATCGTGCAACAATGCCAGCTCGAGCAGACATTTTTGCACATCCTCCGGCAGACCATGAGCCTGGCAGATATCTGTATATACCCTCATCACGTGAGCCTTTTCAGATTTTTTCAATCTGGCCAGCTGATGTCGCAAGGGTTCATCGAGAACCGCAACCGCCTCCAGCCATTCCCGAACAACCAATTTTGGCAACAAAACCTGTTTGAACTGCCAGAAACGATAGAAAATACGCGCCAGCAATTTTCTCAACATTCAATTACCTGAACCGCTTCGGCCAAAGCTTTTGCAGGCGCTCGAGCGTTTGCTTTTCGCGCCCATGATCAGTCGGACGATAGAAATTCTCAGGCTGCATGCCATCCGGAAAATAGTTTTCGTCTATGAAAGCGCCCCGGTAATCGTGCGGATACCGGTATTCACGGCCATAGCCGATCTCTTTCATCAGGCCGGTTGGAGCATTTCTCAGATGATAGGGAACTGATGGCTCCTGCCCATTTCTGATGTTCTGCTTAACAAGCTTTTCAGCTTTGTATAGAGAATTGCTCTTTGGGGCTGCTGCCAGATAAACTGCCAGTTGCGCCAGAAAAAGATGTGCTTCGGGCGGGCCCACGAATTCGTATGCCTGGATCGCCGAAGCTGCAAGGGTTAGAGCAAAAGGATCGGCCATACCGACATCCTCGGATGCAAATCTGACCATGCGGCGTAAAATGAACTTGCAGTCTTCACCACCCTCGATCATGCGATAGAGCCAGTATAAGCTGGCATCGGGGTCGGAACCGCGCATCGACTTATGCAACGCTGAAATCAGGTTATAATGCTCTTCTCCACCTTTATCATAGCGAAGCATCTTGCTCTGAAAGGTTTCGGCAACCAGTAATGAATCGACGACCGGCTGTTGCTGATTTCGCTGCCGTGCCACTTCACAACAGGTTTCAAGAACATTCAGAGCGATACGCGCATCACCGGCGGCCATCATGGCAATTCTTTCGAGGCTCTTTTCTTCAATATCGACTGTCGGAGTTCGTGTCAGTCTTGAATCTTGATCAAGAGCCCGAAGCAGGATAGTCAACAGGGCCGGTGGAGCAACAGGTTTAAGTATCAGCACCTGACAGCGTGACAGCAATGCCGAGATGACTTCGAAACTCGGGTTTTCGGTCGTTGCTCCGACGAAAATCACCAGGCCCGACTCGATGTGCGGCAGCAGAGCATCCTGCTGGGCCTTGTTGAAACGGTGAATCTCGTCGACAAAGAGCATTGTCTTGCGGCCACTCTGCCTGCGGGCTTCCGAGGCTTTCTCGAATGCTGTCTTCAGGTCTTTCACGCCCGAGGTAACTGCTGAAAGCTGTATGAAATCAGCATCGGCATGGCGGGCCATAACCCTTGCCAGTGTAGTTTTTCCACAACCGGGTGGCCCCCAGAAAATGATTGAACCGCTCAAACCTGCCTGAAGCAGCATCCGCAAAGGCCGCCCCTGGCCAAGAATATGCTCCTGCCCAAGAATGTCTTCGAGTGATTCAGGACGCATCCGGTCAGCCAGGGGCTGATACGGCTCTACTGGCGCAAGATTGCCACTTGCATATGAAAACAGATCAGTCATCGGCTTTTTTTAATTCTGTTTCGCTCGCAGAAGCTACGGCAACACCCGGGTCAGATGTTACAGGCAAAGATGGTGAACTGGCAGCGGACTTTACATCTGTCTCAGAGAAGTCAGAATTGAATGAGCTGATATTGCCGGTATCTATCTCTGATTGCTTGCCCAGAACTTCAATAACCTTCCATGTAAGGCGTCGATAGGCTAATTCCGTTTCCCGTGCCAGCTGATGCAGACCAAGAGCTGTCATTTCCATTTTTGGATAGATTATCAGCTTCTGAGTGCTTATGAAGCCAGGGTTTCTAATTGGAAGATGGCTCTGAGCCCATTCGAGAAAGGCGGCATTAGTCAGAATTCCGGGCGCTGATGCAACATCGAGCCCACCCGATTCTTTGCTGATGAAGTCAGGAATATTATTATTCTTCTGGAAACAGTCTTCACATGGCTGCAAACCGCACAATTCGTGGTAATCCCCGACCCAGACACGCTCGCTGCCGCTGGCCGCAGGGCACTCAAGAAACGGGTCATGATACAAAAGTCCTTCTTTCGTGATCCAGGCAATCGTATCTTTGTCTTTAACAGTTTCGCGGCGCATGGCCGGGCTGACATCGAGGTCGAGGCGGTCGGGAAGTGCCACTCCCTTTTCACTCCGGACATCCACACTGCCGGAACCTGAGAAAATCCCTGTAAGAATACGTTCAACACGTCCTTTGGGTTGTCGCTTCGCCCCGGAAATCGGAAAAATATAGCCCTCTGCCGTCTTTTCAAGCCTGCTCACGGTTGCAGACTGACTGGCAATCTCGGGTCTGTTGGTCAGTAACTGCCTGCCATCGGTTCCAACGATCATTACCTGAGCAGAAACACTGTTCAAAAGCATGCTAAAAAGCATGCCGCATATTAAACCTGAGCGCATTTTCTTTCCTTTCAGACCTGATTGCTTGTGAAGCAAAGTAACCGCAAGGTTTCAGGGTAAAAGTATAGCACAAACTTGCCGGTAATGAAGTTAACTCGACTTTTACATCTTCTTAAGGTAAACTGCAGACTCTATGAACGAAGTCATTTCGCCGCCAATCGAACCGGTCAGCGCACCAGTATGGCCCGGCCGCCTGTATACCGCCGGCCTTTTCATCTTTGCCTTCTGCTGTAACTTTTCAATTTCTGCTTCCCAGATCGGTCTTGGGTTGGCTCTAATCGGTTGTATAGGCCTTTACAGGCACGGCAACATCAAGCTGAGAGCAACGCCTCTCGATCTGCCCTTCGCTTTTCTCGCCTTGACCGGAGTTCTTTCCGTATTCAGGGCCGAAGACCTGTCAAGGGCCGTTCCAGAGATCAAAACCTACCTGGTGATAACCTGTTTTTACCTGAGCTACTGGTATGACATGAGCGAGGAGCAGCTGAAAAGACTACTGGTCGTCTACGTTACGTCAGCAGCTCTGGTTGGCATCGTCAATGGAATACGCACCCCCTTTCAGACACTTACCGGCAACCGCGCCCGCGGTTTCTTTTCAACTTCAATGACTTTTGCCGAATGCCAGGCGATGGCCCTGCTTGTCGTTTGTGTCTTCTTTGCAACCATTAAACGAGACGTGATCAGGCAGTCACTTTTACTGCTCGCAGCTGCAGCAACTTCATATTCGCTGATTTTGTCAAAGGTGCGCAGCGCCTGGCTGGGCTTATTCTTCGGCTTTATGGTTCTCTTGTTCCGTTTTCCGAAAAGAACTGCCCTGGCCATGATGTTTGTTCTGGCTGCCGTAGCTCCGGTCGCGGTAGCCGATCCCGACGTCCAGGATCGCCTGATGAGCTTTTTGCCGTCAAAAACAGCAGAAATAGCTCAGGCTAAAATCGACGACCACTTTACTTCATCATCGCTGCAGGGCACTTATCACCGGCTTACTATCTGGCTGCGTGGAATACAGATGCTTGAAAACCATTTTATCTTTGGGGTTGGTTTGAACAACACCAAACCATGGTTCAGACGTTTCGCTTCCAATTTTGAAATCGAAAACGACATGATCTGGGGGCATCAGCACAATAATTTCATTCAGATTCTCGCCAGTACCGGCTTGATTGGTCTGATCGCCTTCATCAATTTCATCATTGCTACACTGTTTTTTAGCTGGCAGGCTTTCAGAAACTATGAAAACAGCTGGAGCAGGATGATCAGTGCGGGGGCGATGGCAGTCTTCCTTTGTTTTCTGGCGTCAGGGATAGGAGAATACAGTTGGGGAGACGAAGAAGTAGCCATGATGGCTCTGTTTCTGACCGGTCTGTTGATGAACCGTCATGCCCTGTCAGACGAAGAAAGCGGCAGCAGTAATCTGCAGCCATAAAACGCGGCAATCGATACTGGAATTCCAGCAACCGCTACCACCAGATTGTAAACGGTATTTTGATAAAGTTCCATGGGGAAAAGCGGATAAAACCGCTTCATAAGGGTAGAAAAAACCAGAACAAACAGAGTGGCCGCCACAGCAGAAACCAGAAGAGCATTTTTTCTGAATCCTCCTGAAAAAGCGCCGCAGAAAAACACCGCCGGCAACGAAAAAACGCTGACTGCCGCCAGCCATGGAATCCAGGTTCCAGCCCAGACATGCGCAGAACCGACATTAGCCAGACCCCAGAAATAGGGCAGACAAACAAGCATTTCGTCAGGAATACAGAACAGTGCTTCCCTGCGGTTTCGGCGCCAGAGAAAGAGCCCCAGAATAAATGCCAGCTGTAATACTGCCCTGATCACCTCTGTGCTCTTCAAAAGCAGACTCAGCGACCAGACCAGGAAAATCGCCAGATAAGCGCATGCCGCAAACCTGGCACCAGCAAACAATGTTTTATACATCAAAACCTCGAAGCCTCAGTGTTTTTCGATAAATCGCATCGAGACGCTCAGCCAGAGTTTTTACAGAATATTTTTCAACCCAGCTGTTTCTGAATGCATCTGAATGACTGTAGTTCTGTGATCTGCAGACCTTAACAGCGTCTTCCAGACCTCTTGCAAAGCCTTCCGGATCGACGGGAAGAATAAAACCGTTCCTGCCACTCTCGAGAATCTCGGCAACTCCGCCAACGTCGGTTGCCGCAACCGGACAGCCTGAAGCGAGGGCTTCGATCACGACAACCGGGGTGCCTTCATTTCGCGAACTCAATACCAGAAGGTCGATATCAGAATAAACCTCTTCAATACAATCACTGATGCCACAGAAATGAACCTGTTCCGCAATATCGAGTTGTGAGGAAATCCGGCGCAGTTCATTTTCCAGCTCGCCACCGCCGGCAATGATCAGCTGCAGGTTGGTTTGCGACTTTGTCAGTCTGGCAAAAGCCCGCAGGAGCATTTCATGATTCTTGACAGGCACCAGCCTGGCAACGATACCGATTACAAAATCGGTTGCGCGCAACCCGATCGAATGGCGCCAGCCTGTAGATTTGCGCGGCAAAGCAAGATTTTTTGTCAGATCGAGACCGAGAGGCACGGTTGCAATTTTTCTGGTGCCACTCAATTTGAGACGCGAAGCAAGCTCTTCTGCCAGACCTGGCGTGAGAGTGATCAGGCGGTCGGTAACCCCGGCCAGAAAGCGTTCTATTCCTACGACAAATTGTGAGACCGGTTCTGAAAAATAGCCGCTGAAAACAAAACCATGGTAAGTGTGAAAAATGGCCGGAACCCCGCACAAAACAGCAGCAAGGCGACCAAGAATACCTGCTTTGGTGGTATGTGTATGCATTACGTGGGGTTGAAATTCTTTGATTTCTCTGACGATCTGCTGAAAGGCCACAAAATCGGAAAGGGGCATTACCGGGCGATCAAGATGTTCCACAATTCCAGGCATGACACCCTGAGCCTCTGCCCAGGCCAGCATACTGCCTTCTGCGGATTCAGGGACGCCTGCCAGCAGCCTGGTCTCATAACCCAGGCCCGGCATTGCTTTGACAAGGTTTACTACATGCCGTGAAGGCCCGCCCACGTTCATTCTGCTGAGCAGTCGCATCACCCGTATATGCTGATGTTTTTCGAATTTTTCCATTTTTCAGGCGTTTTATAGTGACATACCGGCATCAGGTTTTCAAGATTTCAATTTTTGTCTCATTCTCTTCATCCTGAATAACAGGGTTTTTCTGGAATACCTGGCAGGGAATCTGTATAATAGAAAAAAATCTAAACTCACCGAGGAGGCTTGTGCATGCTTCATCAGGCAGTTTATCAGCACCAGGGATTTGCAGGGCTGGCAGAATATTATTATCGAGAACTGGTCAGTCGCAACCCGGTAACTGCAACCTGGCTCGGCGAACATAGTTTCGACGGGCTGTTACCGGAAACAGGGGCTGACGCTATTGATCGGCATCTGTCTTTCCTCAGGGAACTGCGCAGCGCATTCAGCACTTTGCCTGAAAATGATCTCAGCGTCGATGAGCGCATCGATCGAGAATCGATAATTCATTTTGCTGACCAGCAGATTTTCAGAGATGAAGATCTGCAGATGTGGAAAATGGGCCGTGATCTCGCACTGACAATCGGTGATGCCCTGTTCCTTCTTTTCATTCGTGATTTCGCTCCGCTTTCTGAACGGGTTAAATCAATGATTATGCGTCTTAAGGCAGTACCGATGTTTCTGATGAGCGGCAAGACCCTATTTCAAAAGGTTCCCCTGGAACGAGGGGAACTGTATCTTGAATCAGCAGGCAACCTTTCGGTTTTCATCGAAACGATCGGCGACAGCATCAGGCGCTATATTCCACCGGCACTGCAGATTGAATACGCCCATGCAGCCGGCGAAGCAAAGAAGGCTATTGCAGAATTCACCGCCTGGTTCAAACATGCAATCATGCCCCGTGCCAATGCCGAGTGGGCAGTGGGGCAAAGTGCTTTTCAGGCTATGCTGATCAATAGAAAATCAGGAATGAATCTAAATGAAATCACCGAACTGGCAGGCCGGACCATCAACGAAGCTGCCGGACAGCTCGAAAACCTCAGTTGCGTCATTCTTGGCACCACCACAGGCAAGGCTGCCGGTGCTAGAAACGAAGCAATGAAACGGATCAGGCATCATGCTCCTGCCTCGTTCGATCAGGTACTGGCAGTTTATCGCGACGCCGCAACCCGCACCCGGGCATTCCTGGATCTCAGCGGATTTGCATCTCTGCCTGGCAACGAAGAACTCGAAATCATCGAGACGCCAGGGTATATGCGCCATATAATTCCA
>CAZPCO010000102.1:0-9321 GCA_964585025.1 uncultured bacterium
GTCTGAGGCCAGAAAAACCACGGCGTTGGCTACGTCGCGGGGATTTCCAAAACTATTGAGAGGGATCTGAGACAGCATCTGTTCTTTGACCTTATCGGCAAGAACAGCCGTCATGTCAGAATTGATGAAGCCGGGCGCTATTGCATTCGATCGAATGCCCTTGCGGCCGAATTCCTTGGCGAAGCTTTTGGTGAAACCAATGATACCGGCTTTGCTGGCAGCATAATTTGCCTGACCGGCATTACCCATAAGTCCGATTACCGAAGCAATATTGATGACAGAGCCGCTTTTCTGTTTCAGCATGGTTCTGACGACTGCTTTTGACATGAGAAATGTTCCCTTGAGGTTAATCTTGAGAACGAGATCCCAGGCGTCTTCGTCCATACGCATCAATAGTCCGTCGCGGGTGATTCCAGCATTGTTGACCAGAGTATCGATTCTTCCGAAGGCAGAAACGGTAGCTTCAGTAAGCTTTTCAGCGTCTTCAGCCTTCGATACGTCTGCCTTGCAGACCGCTACGGTCATGTTTGCAGCTTCAAGTTCAGCTCTGGCACGCGCCAGCCCTTCTTCGTTGATGTCAGAGAGCATTATCCGATAACCGGCTTCGCCCATGGCTCTGGCGATTTCAAGGCCGATTCCGCGGGCAGAACCGGTAATTATGGCAACCGGTTTTTCTGCTGCATTATTTTCTGAACTGTTCATGCTTACCTCGCGAAAAAATTTTCTGAAAATTTCAGTGGCTGTTATTACAGCTTTTTGTATCGACTTGTCAAGTCAGAAGTTCAGAATGCTCTGTTTTCCTGGAGCAACTGTTCCAGGGATTGGGGATCGCTGGCAAACAAGGTATTGACCGAAGGTGCGATCTTCTTGTTGAGCCCGGAGAGAACTTTTCCGGGGCCAACTTCGATAAATTCGCCGACGCCAAATGCAAGCATGTTTCCAATCGAGTCTTCGTACCTGACCGAACCGGTAATCTGCTCGAGCAGTTTATTTTTCAGCTCAGCAGCTGAGGTCGTCGGTCTGGCATCGACATTACAAAAAACCGGTATCTTTGCATCATTGAAATCAATGTCAGCAAGAGCCAGAGCAACCTGATCACGGGCCTTCTGCATCAGGGGCGAATGAAACGGCCCGGAGACCTCGAGCGGGACAACCTTGCGGGCACCCCTGGCCAGAGCTGTTTCGCCAGCCTTTTTTACTGCAGCGGCGAGCCCGGAAATGACCAGCTGCCCGGGGCAGTTATAATTTGCTATCTGACAGGCGCCTTCAGATGAAGCTTCACGGCATACCTGCTCAAGCTCTTCGCGCCCAAGCATCATTACTGCACTCATAGCGCCGGTTCCGGTGGGGCATGCTGCCTCCATGGCGCGGGCACGCACGTCTACCAACCGGAGCAGATCTTCAAAAGAAGCGACACCGGCGGCATAAAGGGCATTGTATTCACCGAGACTGTGCCCGGCAACAGCACCAAAAGGGAGACCATTTCTTCTCAGCCATTCAGTAAGAACCGCTGAAGTTACGAAAATTGCCGGTTGGGTATTGACTGTCTTTTTCAGTTCATCTTCAGGCCCGTTGAAACATAAATCGCTCAATCGGCGACCAAGAAGTGCATCCGCCTTCTCGAACATTTCTGCAGCCCAGGCGAATTTTTCAACCATCGCTCGGGCCATTCCAGCTTTTTGCGAACCCTGACCGGGAAAAATCAATGCTTTCATTAAATGCTCCCGTCAGTTTTTTCTGCCGGGCTTGAACTGCTCAAGACGCTCAAACACCTTATAATAATCTGATTCGATGCTGGCGATAATTTCGGCAGCAGTTTCTTCACGATTCAACATGCCGCTGATCTGACCAGCCATCACTGAACCTTCTTCGGTGTTACCGTCAACAACCGACATCTTCAAACGGCCACGACCAAGCTCTTCGAGTTCTTCCGGAGAAGCTCCCTTGTATTCTTTTTCGAGATATTCTTTCGTCAGTCTGTTGCGAATAACCCGTACCGGATGCCCCAGCGTAACTCCAGTGGTAACGGTATCACGATCTTTTGCCTTGAGTACCGATTCCTTGTAGTTGGGGTGAGCATGACATTCACGGGCCAGAATGAAACGTGTGCCCATTTGAACCGCTTCAGCACCCAATGCGAAGGCTGCAGCAACCCCGCGACCATCAGCAATGCCGCCGGCAGCGATTACCGGGATAGAAACGGCATCGACAACCTGTGGAATAAGAACCATGGTGGTAATCTCTCCGACATGACCGCCAGATTCTGTGCCTTCAGCGATAAGAGCGTCAACGCCGGAACGTTCGAGCCTCCTGGCCAGAGCAACTGAAGAAACTACTGGAATAACCTTGATACCGGCATCTTTGAAACGTTTAACCAGTGGGCCGGGGTTTCCGGCGCCGGTGGTAACCACCGGAACTTTTTCCTGAAGACAGACTTCGACGACGCCAGGCGCCGTCGGCATCATCAGCATAATATTGACGCCATATGGCTTGTCGGTCAATTCTTTGATCTTATGAATTTCCTTGCGAACGAGTTCCGGGTCGAGAGAACCGGCCCCGAATACGCCAAGACCACCGGCGTTGCTTACCGCCGCGACGAGACCGGCTGAACTTACCCAGGCCATACCGCCCTGGAAAATGGGATATTTGATGCCAAGAAGCTTGGTTACTCTGGTTTCGATCATGAGCAGAAGATCTCCCTTGAAAAAATTAGCGGGTCAGGCCCGGAATGGGTTACCTGGCGGGTTCAGCCGCTTCAGTCATATGGCCTTCTTTTTCGACCTGACTGTGTATCAGCTTGATCACACCGGTTGAAGCACAACTGGCAGCCAGCGTCAAAGCATTTGCAATCACCGGAGCTTTTGATTTGCCGTGGCAGACAATTGACACACCATTGATGCCCAGAAGCGGGGCACCGCTGTATTCAGGAGCATCAGGGCTGAACTTTTTCAGCCCGACCTTGAGAGCCATAAGCTTTTCGGGAGCTATCTCAGCTCCTTTGGCGGCCTTGAACAAGGCGCCCTGAATCAATTCCGAAATACTCTCGCTGGCCTTAAGCAAAACATTCCCGACAAAGCCATCACAAACCACGACATGAGCCTTGCCATAAAAGAGGTGGTCTGCTTCAACATTGCCGATAAAGTTCAGAGAACTCTGCCTGAGAGATTCAAAAACACTTTTGGTAAGCTCGTTACCCTTAGATTCTTCCTCGCCGATACTCAAAAGGCCGATCTTAGGGTTTTTGATGCCACAAACTTTCTCGTAGTAGGCGGTTCCCATTAGGGCATGCTGAAGCAGATGGGGAGCGCGACTATCAACATTGGCTCCGACATCCAGCAATAAAACGCCATAATTTTCCGAAGAAGGCAGCATCACGGCTATTGCCGGGCGCTCGACTCCGGGAATCCTGCCAATTTCGAGAAGAGAAGCAGCCATCTGGGCCCCGGTACTACCGGCGGAAAGAAGAGCATCAGCCTTGCCTTCACGTACAAGGCGAGCTGCCACTGCAATAGAAGCATTCTTCTTTTTACGAAGAGCCTGCAGCGGCGCTTCGCCCATTTCCACCACCTCGGATGTGTCATAAATTTCACATCCAGCCGGCAGTTCGGGCATGATCTCGCGAATGGCCGATTCTTTTCCGACCAGTATCAAACTGGCTTTTCCGCCAGAGTTAAGATACGATCGAGCTCCTGATACCAGTTCCTGGGGGGCAAAGTCCCCGCCCATGACATCAACGGCGATTTTCATTCGCTTTGTTACCGGTATTATTCTTTTTCGACTTCGAGAACCTTAACTTTTTTGCCATAATAGCCGCAAGCCGGGCAAACTCTATGGGGTCTCTTCAGTTCAAAGCACTGTGAGCACTTTGCCAGAGCGACTGGAGCTGCCTTGTAATGCGTTCTGCGTTTTCTGCCTCTAAGTTTAGAGACTCTATTTTTTGGACATGCACCCATTTTAACTTCCTCCGGGATTGAAATTAGTTTGGTGAGTATAGCAAAAAAACAGCTATGAGTCAATCACAATAAGCAAAAGCTTGTTCAAGGGTACACAGCCAAAATATGCTTTTAAAGGGGTTTGTCTACAGCAAGCCCACACTTGCGCGGATAACGGTCTGGAACCGCGCATGTCTTTCGAATAACGAGAAAATTTCTTTCGAAAGGCATTTCTGGCGGCGTCAGCCGCAATATTTCGACATTTTCAACCGCAATCGAAAAAATGGTAAAGGCATTTACCGACTCAGAAAGCTCTTCGTCGAGCTTCGGACCCTTGTAATACAAGGCACTGCCGCCGGTTTTCGTCAGTGGCATAGTGTATTCAACCAGAGTGCGAACCGATGACAATGCCCTGCAAACTACCAAATCCGACTTTTCCCGAAACTTTGTGTCCCGGCCAATTTCCTCGATACGGGCATGGCAGGTGGAAACATTTTTCAGCCCCACTGCTGCAGCCATTCTGGCAACAAATTCAACCGATTTCTGGCGGGAATCAACAGCGACTATCTGGCTGTCAGGCAAAGCTATCGCAAGCGGTAGCGAGGGAAATCCGCCGCCAGTTCCAAGATCCATGATCCTGGCAGCCTTCCATTCAGGCAATTTAAAACAGAGCGGTGCCAGACTGTCAAGAAAATGCTTGAGCGCCATTTCTTCAGGGTCAAATATTTTCGAAACACTTTTATAAAGCGGGTCTGCCAACATACACTCAGCCAATTTATCCAGCTGGGCATACTGTGTGTCTGAAAGGCTGATCCCGACCTTCTCAAGCCAGGGAAACAAAAATGGTTTTATGCTGATATTGCTCACCGGGAATTTCCTTTGGCATGTTGACGTTTTCGAACAGACATCAGGATAACAGCAAGATCGGAAGCTCTCACCCCTGGAATTCTGGCAAGCGCCCCAAGAGTAGCGGGCTTGACAGCCAGGATTTTCAACCGGGCTTCCTTGCTTACGGCAACAGGTATGTCAGCAAAAAAGGCCTCGTCAAGAAGTTCAGCCTGCATGCTGTCACGGAGACTGAACTCACGATCCTGCTGTTCAATATAACCCGAATATTTGATGCGAGCCTCTATTTCAAGCGTCGCGAGGCGATCCAACCCGGCAATTTCAGGTATTAGACTCACGAAATCACTGAGAACTGCCTCAGGTCTTCGCAGTAACTGGGCCAGGCTTACACTCGACATTGGCACAGAATCAGCAAAAGCTGCCAGAGATGTTACGAGTTCCGAGGGGGTAAGCCGCATTTCTTCGAGCCTCTTCTGAACCTCGGCCAGTATACCGGTCCGCTGGCGAAGCACGCCGATTTTTGCCTCAGAAAGAATTCCACAGCCATAAGCCTGCTCGGCCAGGCGTTCTTCTGCATTTGTCATACGAAGATTCAGGCGAAAGGGTGATCTGGAGGTAAAAACTCTGTATGGTTCTGTTATTCCAAGGGTGGTGATTTCTTCAACCATAAGACCCAGGTATGAACGAGCAGCATCCAGAACGACAGGAGGTCTGTTCAATACCGCCGCCGCTGCGTTGATTCCGGCCAGAATACCCTGGGCTGCCGCTTCCTCATAGCCTGAAGTGCCATTAATCTGGCCGGCAAGAAAGAGATTTTTGATCGATTTTGACATAAGAGTCGGGTGCAGATCGATTGGGTCGACGATGTCGTATTCGATTCCATAGCCAGGCCTGGTTATTCTGGCGCGTTCCAACCCAGGAACAGTATTGACATAGACTTCCTGAACCTCTTCAGGAAGACTTGTAGAAAGCCCCTGCAGATAAATCTCACGGCTGAATGCTCCTTCCGGCTCAAGAAAAACCTTATGGGCATCCTTATCAGGGAACTTGTTGAGTTTATCTTCAATTGATGGACAGTAACGGGCACCAGTACCGGTAATCAACCCGGCAATCAAAGCAGAACGGCCGAAATTTTCTTTAATGACGCGATGGGTAGCGGCCGTCGTTCGCGTAATATAACAAGGCCTGGACGGCAGGCGTTTTTCTGGGTCTGACCAAAGTGAAAAGGGTGGTGTTTCCGGTTCTTCCTCCTGCATTTCCAGACAATTGAAATCTATTGTGGCAATGTCAACGCGAGGTGGAGTGCCGGTCTTGAAACGCATTACCGGAAGACCGATGCGCTGCAGGGCCTGACCAAGTTCTACGGATGCTGGTTCACCGGCACGACCCGCTGCAAAACTCACTTCGCCAATATGAATCCGGCCACGCAAAAAAGTTCCAGTCGTGAGAATGACTGCTGGCGCACGCCAGATCTGGCCTGCGAGCGTAACTACGCCGGCAAGACTGCCGCTTTCGAAAAAGAGATCGGAAACCATTGCCTGCAGGAGCTTCAAGCCCGGTTGCATCATGACCGATTTCAGCATCCGGCGACTGTATGCTTCCTTATCGGATTGAAAACGATTGGCCTGCACAGCGATTCCCTTGCGGGTATTCAGACGACGACGCTGAATGCTGGTTTCATCAGCGACGATGCCCATTTCACCGCCAAGGGCATCGATCTCACGCACCAACTGTCCCTTCCCCTGGCCACCAATCGAAGGATTACAGGGCATAGCAGCGAGGGTATCGATATTGATCGTCAGCAACAAAGTGCTCAAGCCAGCCCTGGCAGCGGCCAGCGCCGCTTCACAGCCCGCGTGGCCAGCTCCGACCACGATAACCTGGAATTCGTTTTTGTTATTCACTTTTGCAGTTGCAGGGCTTTTTCGGCCAGCGACTTCACCGTTTCATTGCTGTCACAGGTCAGTTTTTGCAGCAATTCAATGGCGTCGGGAGTTTTCTTTCTTGAAAGGAGCTTGACAGCAGCAATGCGAATGCTCTCATCTTCGAGAGTTGCGGCTTTGGCGATAAGAAGCATCTGGTCGTCTCCCATCACAAATGCAATGTCTCTAGCCCCAGCCCTCTGTTCGTCAACATTACCAGACACCAGCCTGGCATAAATTTCGGCTGAGCGTGGTCGTGCAAAAGCTGGCATACCCGGAATGACGACCGGCGGCTTTTTCTCCGGCGTTGGAGCCGAAGTCGGCCTTGGAACCGGAGTTGTTGCGGGGGGCAAACGACGATCAGGAATGGAAATTTTTGGCATCGGCGGAATCGCAGGCGATTGGGCCGGTGGGATCGGTGAAACAGCCGGCGCTTGCACAGGTTTCTGAACTGGAAGTTTGACAGCCGGCCTTGGTTCGGGTGTGACGGCAGATTCTTCATTAGCAGCCGGCACCGACGGAACGGCTGGCAATCCGTGTTCATCAGACAATGAGGGTAAACCCGGTTCATGTCTGGCTGGATGATCCTGTGTCGGAGGCATTGCCGGTCTGGCAGAGGGTGTCGCCACGGGATGAGATGGCTGAGCGACAGAAACAGTCGGAGCAACAGGAGTTGCAGCGGCCGCCGGAGGCGTTTTAGCGGCAAAAGCAGAACCGGCAGGAGAAACCTGACGGGTTTCTTCCCGGGCCGGGGTGTCTTTGATTTTTTCAAACAATGAAGCGGCTACCTGAGCCACTACCGGGTCAGGGTCGCCACATGCGGCTTTTAGAACCTGCCGTGAGGTATTGTTGTTTATTCTTGCCAGTGCCTTGAGCACGCTTAGCCTGATACCCTGATTTGGATCTTTCAGTGCTGCTTTTAAAAGAGTCAGAGATGCCTGGTCACCAATTTCGCCGAGAGCAAATATGACGCTGTCACGTAACCACACTTCTGGCGACACCAACATGGATCTCAAAGTCAGAAATGCCTGCTGAAAGCCATTTTTTACCAGATACTTTGCAGCATTGACCTTGACACGGTTTTCAGGATCTTCGAGAAGAGTGACAATCTGTTGCTCGCACCCTCTTATGTTCTGTTCTTCGATCACTTCAACGGTATTGGCACGAACCCGTGGGTCTTCATCCTGAAGACATCTGATCAGCGTTTCAATGCCATTTTCACGACTGCTTCGTGCAAAAACCTTCACCAGACCAGACTTAACGATAACATCCTTTTCCTTCATCAGAATGCTCTCGAGACTGGAGGCATCAAGTTCGACATCCGTTTCCATGATAATTTTCAGCATCAGAAAACGTCGCTGCGAAGAGTATTGTTCTTCAGCAAGCATCGGGGTTATCTGCGAAGGGATCCTGCGATCCTTGAGGTTGAAGAGTGACTGCAGAGCGGTAAGAGCGACTTCTTCCATAACATTCTTCGAGAGCTGCAGCAGTTGAGTCAGATGCCCCGACGGCTTCTTGCTGGCCAGCATGCGAATGTGCTGAAGCAAAGCGCCAATATCGGTCATTTTTTTCAAATCCGGCAGTGAGGGATCGACTGGATCATCAAGCTCGGCAGGCGGCAAAGGGTTTGCGCCAGCGGATGCTGGCGAAGAAGTTGCAACTGGGGCGGCCGGAACTCTGGCTGCAGGTAATGCAGGCGCAGCAGGCTCTGCAGGCGTCTGCGGCGGTGCTGCCTGAAAAACCGGATTTGAAGAAGCGGGACTCGCCCCTTCATCACCTTTGAGCTTCTGAATCATTGCCGCTGCAAGTTTGCGGACTCCTTCGTCCGAATCATCGAGCACCTTTTCGAGACAGCTGATTTTCTCAGCAGCAGGCATCGAGGGGTAATTCACCAGCTGTTCGATCGACATGCTTCTTACTTCAGCAGATATCGAACGCAGGTTTTGAATAATCAAGTCCTGACGCTTCTTGTTAATCATTGTTTTCCTCGCTGGTGTCTCCTAATACTGACAAAAGAATAGCAATTTCTGTGCGTGAAAGGCAATGTTTTCTTACGACCTGACTCAAATCATCATATCTGTCGGAGTTCAGAATTTTGACTGCTGCCTCCGAGAGGGCATGTAACCTTGCATCTGAAATCACCATCGGCAGCCTGATCTGTTCGAGAAAGGCGGTCTGGAGAATTTTTTCAGCCTCGCGCTCTGCATAGCCGCGGTATTTGATTTCAGTTTCAAGAGCATAGATTTCGTCAGGGGCTTTCAAACCGGAATTTTCGCCCAGCTGCAGCAAGCCCAGCACTTCGCGATAGCCAATGCCTGGTCGCTGCAAAAGCTCGCTGCCTGAAGCCGGTTTTTTCAGGTCGCCGGTATTGAGCCTGGCAAGGCGCTCGCGGGCTTCTGCGCTTGGCAGCAGGCTGAATTCAGAGATTCGGGCGATTTCTCTTTCAATTCTTGCTGACCAGGAGTAGATCGCCTCATATCTTGCCTGGCCGACAAGGCCGATTCGAAAACCATCGCCGGCCAGACGTCTTTCCGCCGAATCGTCGCGAAGCGTCAGGCGGAACTCTGCATGACCCGGAGTAATTCGGTATGGTTCAGGTTTCTCCCAGGTCGAAAGATCGT
>CAZPCO010000103.1:0-316 GCA_964585025.1 uncultured bacterium
CATCAGAAAAGACAAAATGATAACGACAGCAATTCCGGCAAAAACAGACCGACGCGGATGTGCTATGGTTAATGGTTTGATGAGAGGATTTGCCGCCCTTGTCGCGGCTTGTTTCGATTTTTTGTCTGCAGAGAAAAAGAACGGAACAGAGACAAACTGCAGGAACACCGGCAACCAGAGGAGCCAGTAGCCCGTCTGAATGAATCCGGTTGTACCGAAGGCAACAAGACCATATTGCCGGCTAATCTGCAGCGGCAGGCCGACAAGAACCAGAGAATTTGCGACTGGCAGGAGGCAGAGAAGCCAGGGCAGGCTT
>CAZPCO010000103.1:326-9317 GCA_964585025.1 uncultured bacterium
GGAAAGAAACCAGAAGAGGGGAACGAGGAGAAACTGCAGCAGAAACCATAAAAACAGGTTGAGCGGCAGATCGAAAGCGGGATTTAAAATTGCATTGAGTTTTTTCTGGACGGCTGGCAGCCCGAGAACACCAGACGCTGTGTCATTGCTGATTTTCGTCATATATTCACAGTGTAAGGGCCAGAAGGTTGCTGTCTGGCCATCGGCAGGCTGCATGAAGAACATTGGCAGGTCGGTCAGCACAAGGTAGAAAAGCATCAGTAACAGTGAAAACCTGAATAGAGCTCTGGCGGTGCCGATGCACAGGCTGCGGTGATCGGCGCAGGATTTGCGGGCCTGGACGATCTGGTGTGCGTGCCAGGTCAGCCATATCCCGAAAACCAGCCACAGAGGAGCACGCATTGCGTAATTGATTACATTGTGTCGCAACATTCCCGGCAGGAATCGGTAGATGATGACAGTGAAAATATTCAGCCAGCCCCAGAGCTGAAAACTCATTGGCAGCCATGCAATGCCTGCTTTTTGTGCAGTTTCGAAGTTTTTGCTGCAGACGCGCATGCCGGCGAGCATCAGAAGAAAGCTTAGAGGCATGAAGATCTGCGGTTGCACCACCAGATAATCGAGTATTCCAAAGATGAGAATTATGATGCCGGCAGCTCTTGCCAATGATGGAAAGCACCATTCGGGTATCTGGTCGTTGTTGTTTTCGGGCTGGTTCATGAAATTCCTCTTTACATGGTTATTGATAAACGGCTGGTTAACGAAAATTGTAAATCATGATACATTTTCACCGGTGACCGAAATCCGACAGCCATCGCCTGATTTGCCTGAAATCAGGCGGCAGCCGTTCTGAAAGCAATGGCCGGGCTGCTGCTTCAGCGAGAGGCCCGGGCAGGGGAATATCAGTTTTCAGAACCTCGTCAACCCGGTCTTTGAATTTGGCAGGGTGTGCGGTCGCAAGAAAAAGGCCGGTTTCATCTGGTTGCAGGAAATGTTTCAGGGCATGGGCAGCGACGGCGGCATGTGGTTCGGCCAGATAACCTGCGGTATGCAGGTCTTTGATCGATGTAAGGGTTTCAGCTTCGGTAACTGAAAGGGAGGCAAGCTCTGATAGCTGGCGGCCAGTGGCCGCGAGAATGGCCTCGACTCGTGGCCAGTTACTTGGTTCGGCAACATCCATGGCGTTGGACATGGTAGCGACCGTGGGTTTGGGTGCCCAATCCTTAGTGGTCAGATAGCGGGGGACAGTATCGTTGCTGTTGGTGGCGGCAATGAAGCGACGAACCGGCAGCCCCATAGCCTGGGCAAACAATCCGGCCGTCAGGTCACCGAAGTTGCCGCTGGGCACGGCAATGACCGAGTCGCGGCCGGTGACGCGGCGCAGCACGGCAACTCCTTCGAAATAGTAGCATATCTGTGCCAGCAGCCGGCTGATATTGATCGAGTTGGCTGAATTGAGGTGCAATGAATTTTTGAGTTCGGCATCATCGAAGGCCTGCTTGACAAGGCTCTGGCAGCTGTCGAAATCGCCGGCGATCGCAATGGTGTGGATATTGCCCCCGAGGGTGCAGAACATTTTTTCCTGCAGGTTGCTGATGCGACCTTCGGGGTAGAGAATAACGACCCGGATATTAGGCAGATTGTGAAAAGCGGCGGCCACTGCGGCTCCAGTGTCTCCGGAAGTTGCGGTCAAAATGGTTACTGGTTCATTGCCGGCCAGTTCACTGAGGCATTGTGCCATGAACCGGGCGCCAAAGTCTTTGAAGGCAAGAGTTGGTCCATGAAACAGTTCGAGGGCGTATCGCCTGTCATCGACCCTGACTACAGGCACGGCAAACGAAAAAGCTTTTTTGACCAGAGTCTTGATATCTGCCGGTGCGATTTCATCGGCGAGCCAGGCGGATATTATCTGCTGGCTGCGTTCTACAAAGTGCATTGCGAGCAGCTCTTCAATGTTTTTTAATTGCGGTATGGTTTCTGGGAAAAACAGGCCGCGGTCACGTCCAAGGCCTTGTTTTAGTGCTCGCGCAAAGTCGACTCGTTCATCAGGGTGTTTCAGGTTATACAGTTTCATTCAGGGGTGGTCTTTCTTTGGCTGGCGGCCTGGTTTTCCTGCGTTGATTACCCGTGCGCCAGATTTGTCGATTCGGCAGATGCGTGAAAAGCCATCTTCGTTCTTGAGAAAATGCTGATTGAGCCAGTCGCAGGCAAATCCGGCTGTTTTAAGATTGTCGGTGATGCTGAAAAGGGTCGGTCCGCTTCCAGAAATGCCGGAAGCCAGCATTCCCATCGCTTTCAGCGCCGAGCATGCGGCTTCGAAACCGGGTATAAATGAACGACGGTAGGGTTCGGCAATCACATCTTTGAGAAAGGAGAGCGCCAGCGTGGCATCTTTACGATACGAGGCATGTATGAAGGCCGCAAGGTTACGCCCGAAATCAATGGTGATCGCCCGGTCATACTGGGTTGGCAGCAGAGCGCGCATCTGTGCGGTTGGCAGCGAAATACCAGGGTAGGCGACCACCCAGAACCAGTTTTCGAAAAATGGCACCGGCTCGCAGACGGAATCAGGCGAGAGCAGCATCAGTTGCAGCCCGCCCAGATATGATGGGGCAACGTTGTCGAAATGCACTGAACCGCTGACCTTGCCCTCGAATTCGCCCATCATACGCAGCAGATGGTTGGGTGCGAACGGCCGGTCGAAATGTTCATTGAGGGCCATGAAGGTGGCGACAACAGAACTGGCACTCGAACCCAGACCACTGCCAACGGGAAGGTTTTTTTCCAATGCTACTTTCAGGCCAGTTGTACTTTGTTTGCCGGGCATTTCGGCTATGAAATGGCGGGCGCACTGCACGACAATGTTGTCGGCAGGGTTCTCCGGCAGTTTACGTTTCCATGGACCGGCACAGGAAAAACTGATGCCCTTGCTGCAGGAATCGATGCTGACGCAATCGCCGAGAATCGAGCCATCAACAGGCGCCAGTGCTGCCCCCAGCAGATCGAAGCCGACGCCGACATTCCCGATTGAAGCTGGTGCATAAACGGTAGTGTTCATAAGGTAGCTTCTCTTGTCCAGTTGAGGGTGCGCAACAAGTCAGCGAAGGCTCCGGCAGCAGTGACTTCATTGCCGGCTCCATAACCGCGCAATACGAACGGAATCGGCTGATAATATCTGCTGTAAAAAGCAAGAGCATTCTCGCCGTTCTTAACGCTGTACAATGGGTTTTCGGCATCGATTTCGCAAATCCTGACCCGGCATTCGCTGCCGTCTATTTCGCCGACATAACGTAGAACCCAGCCCTGGCGGCGGGCCGCTTCGACGCGTTCTTTAATTGCGGCATCGGCTTCTGGGAGGCGGCGCATAAATTCTTCGATGTTTCCGGAAGAATCAAAACCTTTTGGCAGCACACTTTCGACCTTGATATCGTTCAATTCGCAGGTTAAACCAACTTCGCGGGCAAGTATCAGCACTTTTCGAGCGACATCCATTCCGCAGAGGTCATCGCGGGGGTCAGGTTCGGTAAAGCACTTTTCGCGGGCAATTCGGGTCGCCTCAGAAAGAGTCATGCCTTCATCGAGTTTGCCGAAAATGAATGAGAGCGAACCAGATAGTATGCCTTTGAAGCGCAGCAGTTTGTCGCCTGCAAAGATGAGCTTTTTGAGGTTGTCGATAACTGGCAGACCGGCTCCGACGTTCGTCTCGTAAAGGAATTGCCGGCGTTGCCGCAGCGCAGTTTCGCGCAGCGCTTTATAATAGGCGTAATCGCGGGTATTTGCCTTCTTATTCGGAGTAATGACATGCAGGCCGGCGTTCATGGCAGCGATGTAGCTGTCGGCAACAGCCTGGTTGCTGGTGCAGTCGATCATCACCGGGTTGAGAAGCTGTTGTTCATCTACCCAGGCAAACATGCTGGTTAGATTGCATTCAATTCCTTCGGCATCCAGTCGTTCGCGCCAATTTTCCAGGTCGATGCCCCGGGCATCGAGGAACATTTTTTTCGAATTTGCGATGCCACAGACTCTTATGGTGATCTGCTGTTCCTTGAGCATCTGCCTCTGCTGGTGTATCTGATCGAGCATTGCGGTGCCAATATTTCCGCAACCGACCAGAAGCACGTCCAGATACTGCTGCACATCGAAGAAAACCTGATGGCAGGCGGCAACTGCTCTTGAGCTCTTATGCTGGTCGATGACTACGGAAATAGAGCGCTCGGAAGCGCCCTGTGCGATGGCGATAATATTGACTCCGGACTGGGCCAGGGCTTTGAAAAATTTAGCAGCCAGCCCTTTGCTGGTCCGCATACCATCGCCGATCAATGAAACAATCGCCATATTATGTCTGAATTCTACTGGTTCGAGAAAGCCGCTTTTGAGTTCAAGTTCGAATTCTTCCTGCATGGCCTGGTCAACTTTGGCGGCATTGGCGCTGGCAACGCAGAAACAGATGCTGTATTCCGAAGAACTCTGGGTAATGAGCGTTACCGAGACACCTGAACGTGAAATTGCACTGAAAACGCGGCTGGCCATGCCAACCAGGCCTTTCATCCCTGGTCCGGAAACATTGACCATCGTCTGTTTGTCAAGGTTCGAGATCGCCTTGACCTGCAGGCCGCTGGTGTCGGTCTCGTCAGAAACCAGTGTGCCCGGTGCGGATGGATTGAGGCTGTTCTTGATATAGCAGGGAATATGATACTGAGCGATTGGCGCGATAGTTTTCGGGTGCAGAACTTTTGCGCCAAAATACGACATTTCCATGGTTTCGCGGTAACTCAGTTGAGGAAGCAGGCGGGCATCAGGCACCAGATTCGGGTCGACGCTGAAGACACCATCGACGTCGGTCCAGATTTCGCAGGTATCTGCACGCAGACAGGCGGCCAGTACGGCAGCCGAGTAATCGGAGCCGTTGCGCCCGAGTGTTACGGGGCGGCCATTGCGGTCGCCGGCGCCAAATCCCGGCATAATGATGACCCGGGCACTGGCAATTTCAGGAGTGTTAAAATCTTTTCGGCTGGCTTCGATGTCTACCATTGCATCGAGGGTCGGGCCATATGCTTTGAAAAGCTTAACCGGGTCGAGTTGCAGCGTCTGTAGACCGTGTGCGATCATCACCTGTTCCATGAGGGCTGCCGACAAATATTCGCCGCAGATGGCGACCGCCGCAGTGATGGTTTCTGGGCAGTCGGCAAGCATGGCGACGCCCTGCGCCCGGCGATTCCAGAACTCGATGAGTTCGTTCAGACGTGTTGCAAGTTTCTGGCGTTGTTCAGCGTTCAAACCGGTCGCGTCAGCATAGAGCCTGCGGAAAAGGTTTTCGAGGCGAACAGCTACGGCACTGAAATCTTTGCCCCTTACTGCATTGTCGACCATTTCGAGCAGGCTGTTGGTGACTGTTGCCGGTGCTGAGAGCACCGCTGCTACCGGTTCGGCTGCTGCTGCGGCTCTGATCAGGTCTGCTGCCTGTGAAAATCTGGCCCAGTTCGCCAGCGATGTGCCACCAAATTTGAGAACCTTCATGTTTTTTCTCCTGATCCCCGGCGTTGTGCCGCAATTTCAGCGGTGATTATACCATATAAGCACCAGGGTTGCAGGGCAAAAACAGCGTGATATTGTCAGAAATTTCGAACTCGATGCCTGGCGACGCAATATTTGTCGTCAGCGGTTTCTGTAAATCTTCAATAAATGTTGTTCTGACTGTATCTGGCGAGTTTTCTGCTGACTTCGATAAGTTCGTCGTAGGGGGTGATGGCATCCGGAAACTCAGTCAGAACTCGTTGGCGGATCACCTGAGTCATGACCGGTTCTGGACTCGGATTACCGAGGATGTCTTTCAGAACGCTTTTAAAAGAATACCCGGTGCCGGTAAGTTCTTTAATTTCTTTTACCAGGGCTTCATCAGAAACCAGTTCGGCAACTTTCGAAACCAGAACCCGACGTTGTGTTTCGAGGAGAATTTTTTCGACAGGAGTGTTTCCCATATTTAATTTCCGTACCCTCATTTTTCTATTTGCAGCAATTTTATTGCAGCATTCTGCAAAAAACAAGTCGGATTTTATTAAGATTTATGAATGCAGATAAACTGCAGCAGCGAAATTGAAATGAAAGAGAATTGCTCTCTACCCTGGTCTTAAAACCATTTTCATTTCCGGTTATACCGCTGAAACTATCGGCAGGCACGGTGTTCTCGATGCAAACGTTAATTTCATCCAGAAGCCATTTTCGCTAAAAACCCTGACCGCCAGAATCCGCGAAATTCTCGACTCACGTGCCTGAGTAACCGCTCTCCCGGTAAAATAAATCATTACACATCAAAGAAAAACCATAGGTGTTAACACCCTGAATCCCTATACACCGAAAAATAAATTACTAATATAGATTGCCCTGAGTTCATAGACTGTCGTCAGAACGTTGAAAAAGTAATATGCCGGTTTGAGCGATGTCTTCGACAAGGGCCGGGTTATCGATCTGTTGCAGGATTGAAAGATCGATTTTCCAGGGTAGCATCAGGTCGTCCAGTCGGCCGGCCAGCCTTAAAAAATCTGTAAAGCTTACCGAACTCTCAGCAATTGTCATATCTATGTCTGAGGTATTGCGGAAGTTGCCCTTGGCTCTGGAGCCAAAAATAATGACCTTATTAATCTGCGGGAACTGCTGAAAAACCTGGCAGATTCTTTTAAGCGCGTCTTCGGGCAAACCATAATCAGAAGAAAAGTTCAGCATTTTTGCCTTAATTCCTGCATCTTTGCCAGAAAACTGCGAAAAAGCGGAACATAAGCAGAGTCGGTGGTTTCTACTATCTGGTCGGCAGTCTGCTGATTGTAGGTATGTGAAGTCAGATTTCTGCTTTGAATCATTGCCATCCAGGTTTCACCGTCTGTTATCAGGCCGTTGGCAAATGCTTCCCGGGTTGCATCCCTTGAGCCGGTAATGTCGGTAAAACCTTGCCAGATAAGGTAGTCTTTCATCAGGTTCCATGCTAATTCATGGGTAAATTCAAATGCCTGAATCAGACCCTGCTTTTCCAGGTCAGTCAAACTGCGGGTCTGCTTCAGACCAACAGCATTTTCCAGCTGAGCGAAAGCTTTTTCGAAACTATTCAGTCGCTTCAGCCATCGGGCGGGCGGTTCTGTCATAAGTTTCCCCTGATTCAGTATAGTATTAAGCCGCATACATGCTTGGGTTTATACATGGAATCAGCCTTTTCGACATCCCACTCCAGACAAACCCTCATAGAGGCAATTTTTCTCTTTAACGATAGCATGATCCATTAACATGGGCAAGAAGCACGATTACAAGCCCCGAGGCTTTTCGGCGGGGGTAAAAATGTGAATTTTTGAAATATCCGGCCCCTAGTCCTGATTTAATCAGGCCAACATGTATCTTTGTTTTAAAAGTAACTCAACCACCAACCCCTGCTGCATAAGCGCTACGGTTTGAAGGGCAACGCTTTCACCCTTTTTTGCGAGAACTTTCTTAAAAACCTCAAAGATGCAGATCGCCGGCACAATAAGTTGTTCGGTTTTAAAAAGGGGAAAAGAATAAAAATCCGCATCCGGGCCATCTGCAAGGTATTCAAGCCAACCGCAGGAATCAACAAGATTCATATCCTGTCTGCTTCACGTTCAATGTTTGTATCCATGCCCTTACAAATTCCGCGCATTTCTTTTATTTATCTGACAGGTATCAACTCAATTCTGTCGCCATACTGGATAACCTGAATTTTTTCACCGGCTTTGATGCCCATGTTATTTCTTACTTCTTCTGGAATAACAATCTGAAATTTTGGCGAAACCTTAACTACATTCATATTTTCCCTTAAAAGCCATTACCATTTTACGCTTACCCGATCGATCAGAAAGGTTAAACAAAAATTATCTGTGATTTCATTCGGGAAACTTGATTCTCATTACCCAGGCCCTTTTGGCAGTATGAATCAGATTCTGGAATATGGTTTTTCGATTTCGAGCCTTGGGACAACAGCAAGGTGTTTTTCGTTGAAGGAATGAATTGGAATTCCCAACCCCACTGCCGTTTCACCAATAAGAATATCGGCGATGCTTGATCCATGACTCAGGCGTGCAATCGAAAAGGTTTGAACCGCTCTTCTATAATCCCCCGGTGTTGGCCAGAAAAGAGGAAAAGGCTTGAAAAGCTTTTTAATTTTTTGCATCTGAAGCCTGTTCTCTGCTCCAGCCATCAATTCAAACAATGAAAATCCAGAAATAGCAAGAGGTGTGTTCATTCCGAGAGATTTAAGCCAATTAATTGCCGGAGGATACTGACGCTGAATATCGACCAGAACATCAGTGTCAAGGAGAATCATTGTTTACGTCCTTGTTCGTCCAGGCTTTTTCTCTCAATTCCCGCGCAAAATTTACGTTATCCTCTATGTCCTTACGATCCTTCCAGATTCCGACCAGCCCGGAATTTAAAAGTTCTTCAACAGTCATCGTTCCCGATTCCTGTTTATCGGCATCGCGCTTTTTATTCAAGGGCATAAAATCTCCTTTAAAGCGAGCATTACAAGCGCAAATAAAAGGATTATACCATAAAATTCCTATCCTATCCAAAATTGATTTTTTAGGGAGAAAAAAAAGCCGCAGGCTTCCCCGAGGCCTTTCGGCTGGAATAAGAACATCTCGTAATTCCGCTGAGTGATGTGGTTTCAATCCCCGATTTGGTGGGGAGGCCGTTGGAACACAATTCTCGATAAAATCGCCGAAAAAGTCAGTTATTTGTTTCAATCCCCGATTTGGTGGGGAGGCCGTTGGAACCACTACAACAAAACACGCGGCAATTATGGAATTGTTTAGTTTCAATCCCCGATTTGGTGGGGAGGCCGTTGGAACCAGAAATTGATAGTTGGTTGTCATTGCACACCACTGTTTCAATCCCCGATTTGGTGGGGAGGCCGTTGGAACGCCTGTAAGATGCAGCTTGTGTCTATCGCCGAAGTCTGTTTCAATCCCCGATTTGGTGGGGAGGCCGTTG
>CAZPCO010000104.1:0-9240 GCA_964585025.1 uncultured bacterium
AGGTCTCCTTGATGGTTGGAAATTGATGAGCTGATTATAATTACCTCTCTCGCTATATGTCAATACCTTTTTAAAATATTTTTTCTCTGTCAATGCCATCAATAAAGGTTTCTTTAATTTAGTCTAAAGTATACTTCAAAACTGATCAAAGAAACATACCCTATGGGGTAAGAAGAGAACGATTGGTACGGCATGTCAAAATGCCCGGTAAAGCAGAGGGTTGATTTTTTCAGATTGAACTGTTAAAACCATACTTAAGCGTAAAAAAAAAGAGGGGTGTGAGCATGTTCTACGATATTCTGCTTGTGGTTTTTCTCGGTTTTCTTGTTTATGTAGCAGCTTATCTGCTGAAGTTGCTTTTGCCAGAAAATAATACCGGCACAGACCAGCCCGTTCACAGCATTCTCAGTCACGGAACAGACCAGGTCGCCGCCGTAGATCCTTTTACTCCGACCATGGGTTATGAAACGCCACAACCGTCGCATAGACGCAAATCGGGCAAAATTTTCGGCAATATTCTGTCGTTGGTGCTTCTGGCAGTCTGCGGCTGGTATATCTACGAAAACCGCGCCAGTCTGAAAAGTTTTCTGCCCTCCCCGGCCACTGCAGTGCTAAATTCCACCGAACGCGTATCGATAACGCCCGCTCAGGTCGAAGGTCATACAGTCGTCGACGGCATCAACTGGATCAAAATAGTCGCTACCGGCACCGATGGTGTTCCATTCGAGGGCTGGATTTCCGAAATGGCCATTCAGAGCCAGCCTCCTAAAGAAAACAAAATGGCCGACGAAATGATGAAAAAGCTCGGCCTGCCAACGGTACGTGAACGCGCCGAGTCTCTTAAAAAGCTGCAGAAGGTAGGAAAAGCCCTCGATACCGCTCTCCACCAGGACATGAGTCAAAAAGAAAATTGATCCATATTCATCATCAGCTGACAAGCTGCGCTATGACCAGGCGATAATTCCTGGACAAAGCATGTAGTTAAGATTCTTGAAATTTCGGTTTTGCAGTTTACTTAGCCGCTCTAAGAGCGGTCTAGGGTGTCTAAATAACCTGGTCAGCCTTTCTAAAAGCCTGGAAACCTGGTGACAAACAAAACAAAAGGTTCTGCTGCTAAAGGTTTGCTAACTAGTGGTCTGTCAAGATTGAGCGTGGGAATTTGCAGTCATTGCGAGGAGGGCGACCGCCCGACGCGGCAATCCTTATGGCAGAAAGATTGCTTCGACCGCTACCGCCATCCTGGCTATCGCGGCATAAAGCCGTCCATGGCTAAATCGCTATGCTCCTGTTTTTAAACATCTATTCAACTTTGACAAAGGACTAGCTGAGAATGTTGACGAACATAGTTATGGATTTCTAACAAGCCAGATGAATTCAGCGAAGTTTTAGCAAATTCAATCCTCAAAAGACTGTCCTCCAATGCCGATAATATTCACAAATATTTTATGGGGGACTAACCTATGTCTTTGCGAAAACGACGCAATCTGGTTCTACTGGCCGTAATCCATCTTCTGGTGCTGGCAGCCTTCCTGCCCGGCTGCAAAGAAGGCACCCAAACGTCCCCGGTTTCCTCACTCTTTTCCGACATTGGTCAGAACCAGGCAACAATCGACCTTAGTCAGAACGATAACGCCATTCATACAATTCTTGGCACGGTTGTTTCCAAAAACAATAATGAAAAACTTGAAAATGTCATTGTTAAAATTTTCTATGAAAGTCAGCTTGTAGCAACAACCAAAACCACTTCTGACGGCACTTTCTATTTTTCCAAGCTCCCTCCTGGCATTTTCGATCTTTCTTTCACCCTTGATGCCTACAAGGATGCAACTTATGTGATCAGGATTCTTGACGACGGCACCTTGTCTCCCACTTCACCAGAGGTTAAACTCGAAGCGACAAATCAGGCTGACATCGTTATCAAGGCAACCATCGAAGGAACTGCTGTTCTTTCTGGAACAAGTGACAAAATCGCCAATCTGAACGTCGAGCTTCTCGACACCAATTCTGGCAAGCTCATTACCAATGCCCTGACAAGCTCAACCGGCCAATTCAGCTTCTCTGATCAGAGCGTCGGTTCATATACTGTCAGAGTTGGTGCCAATTCACAATATACAATCAATACTGCCATTTTCGAAGTTAGAGGCGATGGCGTTGTTATTCCCAAATCAGCATTCATAAGCATGAAGGCAAAGGAAATAGACAGTTTCGCTATTGAAGGATATGTCAAATCACAGGCCAAAGAAGCCCTGCCCAACTTTGAAGTAACCCTGTATAAAAATTATGATGAAAGGCTTAAAGCCGAAGTCGATAATAACGAAAATCCCACCCGCACAACAGGTGAAGGGAAGTTTTTCTTCGATGGAATTAAGGACCCGGGCACTTATTTCCTTATTGTGTCAGGCGAAAATTCTGTAACTTCCGATCCTTATCCGATCAGAATCATGGCAGACAGAACCGTTTCTCCTTCTACGATCGAAATTCCCGTCATCAGAGATGATTCTGTATCTCCAACAACTATTTCCGGCACAATTTATGACGCTTTTACCGGCGGACCTCTTGAGTATACCAACGTCAAGATCGCAGGCCTGAATACTGCTACAACTGATAAAAACGGCAAGTTCATCGTTCCGAACATGGTTCCAGGGGTATATAGTTTAGAAATCTCGAAGTTCGGCTACGAAACTCTGGTGACTTCTTTCCAGATTAAAGATAACAACACTACAGTTCCGACTGCTCTTTCATATCCTTTACTGCATACAATGAGAACAGGCTATGGTTCGTTAGCCGGCAGATTTGTAGATGAAACAAGCGGCGAAGGAATCACCGATCTGATAGTTCGCCTTTATCCATGGGTCGAAACAACAAAGAAAGATTATGTAACTAAAACAAAAATCGTCGATGGCGTTCCGAAAACTGAAGATGTCGAAGTAACTGAAACCGCATGGGAAATCGGTTCCTCTTTCATCCTCACAACAAAAACTTCTGATCTGGGAGATGGGTCGATTCCGAATCTCGCAGGCTCATTCAAATTGACACATCTTGCTCCAGGCCATTATGTCATCTATATAACCTCTGAAACATCGGCTCCTAGTCTTACAACTGAAACAAGAACAGGGTCATATTTCCCCTGGGCTTCGATTAATCGCAATTATCCTGGGTTCAAATCTGAAATTCGCAACCTTGAAGTCATTGCTGGGCAGACAACCTACTGGACTAACTTTGAACAGGCTTACAATAAGTGAAGGCGATAGCATGATCAGACAACTGAAAAAACACGGATTCTTGCTTGGAATGACAATTTTGTTGCCTTGTGTGGTCAGCGGCCAGGTGCTCGAGGCTTTGCCTGATTCTGGGGAAACTGCTGGCCCGGTTGGCGGCAGAGTCGTGGTCGAAAGAGCTGGCGGGCCTGGCACGACCCTTTCCGGGAGTGCCGGACTGATCACTATACCGACGCCGGGATACAAAAAGGAACATTCGGTCGGTGTTGCCTATAAAACCAGCACTACAACGGGCAATATGTTGGTTGCCGGTAAAAGTTACCGGGTCGAAAAGGATGAGTACATCGCCGGAATTCACTACAACTTACAGGACAACCTGGAACTTTCAGTGAATAATCTGCATTACGAACGCAGCTCAGAACCTGCTTTGACCGGTATCGATACGAAGAAAGACCACCCCGCCTTCGGCATGAAATATACTGCTACCAACGACAAGAATGATTTCTGCGTCGGTTTCAATTTCTCGCCCATGAGTGCTAAAGAATTGAATCTGGCTGACATCGAACAGATTGAAAATATGCGCCAGGTCTATTTCACGATGGCCGAGAAAATCAGAACCAATTTTACCGGCTATATGAACCTCTCATCAGTATTTACCCAGAACCAGGAAATTGACCTAGGCACAGGTATCAAACAGAAAATCAATCGCAAAGACATTCTGCTCGGCGGTATTGGCCTTGAATACAAACTGGGCGGCAACGCCAGCGTTTTCGGTGAAGCAAAATTCGGCAACTACCGCGACTTCGATTATTTCAAGGACAACTCTGTGCGACACCGCATTCATGCCGGCGCCCGAGTCGGTACCGAGAATGCCCAGCTCGAACTCATCGGGCTCAATGTAACCGATGGTGACCCGACTTTCGTAATCGGCGGCAGTGTGGGGTTTTAATCCCTTCCGAAACTTAGTAATAAAGCTTCAAGAAGAGAGATGGTCTGATGACCGTCTCTCTTTTCTTGTCGCGGCTTTTTTAAAAGGCTACTGAGACTGCTTCGTCGCTCTGCTCCTCGCAGTGACAGAAAACCGTTACCGAACGCTGAGCGCAATAGAAGTGGCCTTAGACTGACCCACCTCATCACGAGTAGCAAAGCGACAGACTTTATTGTCATTGCGAGAAGCGCAGCGACGAAGCAATCCCAATGTCTTAACAGCTCACCAGCTATTGCCCCGGCGGCTGTGAATGCTTCGTCGCCCGACTCCTCGCAGTGACAAGGCTGGTCGTCACAAGAAATGCAGTGACAGAAAAACCCTGTCGGTAGCAGAGAACTCACACATTATGTGAATTCAGGCTAAAGAAGTGTTTCAAAATGTTCATCGCTGTTCTGAATCGTAGGTGCTGAGGTAGGTTGTTATACCGGCAATTACTTCGACCTTGCTCCAGCTGTGAATCCGGTCGGTGTTCAAAATCTGGTTTTCTTCATTCCAGAATATTTCACCAGGATACAAATATGAAACTGTGCTGAAAACAGGTTTTGAATTGTTCTGACCGATATAGACCAGGTAATGACCGGGATCGAGATTGGTTATTTTGAAGGTTCCCGCGTCATCATAATCACCGCTTCCCTGACCGGTTCTTGTTGAAACCAGTAACTCATTGTTAATATTCCACCTGGTTTCTGAGATTTCCATCTGAACACCTGTAGCTGAGACGACATTCTTTTTCTGCGTAATCTCAGCCATACGATAAACTCTGACAATTTTATCGGTAAGGGGTATGCCGTCGTCTGAATTAACCGCCCTGCCGGCGATCGACCCTTTGTTCGTCTGCTGATTGTAGATCATGTAATAATCGAGGGTTCCGGGAAGCGTAGAAAGATTGCCCGAAACCGGGTCAGCAATCACCTGAATACTGACTTAAAGCTCGTTGAATCCAGGTTTGCTCAATTCAAGGTTATACAGTCCAACAGGAATATCCTTGAAATAATAGTATCCCTGGCGGTCGGTCAAAACGTTGCCATAACCGATGAGATTGGCGGTAACATATTCAAGAGGCGCACCAGTAAAAGCATCACGAATATAACCTTTGAGGTCGACGTAAGTCTGAACCGTCGAAAGATCTTTCGAAAGCTTTACAACCGGTTCTGCCGGAGAAATTCTGCCATCTTCGCTAATCTGAATTATATAGTCGGACCTGGTTCTATAAACCGACTGCCCGGCACCAACCTGGGTAAAATACAGACCAGTATCAAGGTTTCCAAACGTAAACCTGCCTTCTCCCGTAGTATAAGTGGTTTTTAATGCATCTCCTGCGATGGCATTAATCCAGAGTTCCACTTTTATACCGGTCAGTGGTTCGTTCGTCGTTCCCAGCACTACCAGGCCCGAAACTGTATACCTGCTTTCTGATTCTTTTGGAACCAGAAAGAGAAGATTTACCGGAGGTGCAACGACACCGGTAGTAAGAATTTCGAAAGTCAGGTCATCACGATACTCGTAAAGATCTGAACCTTTGGCAAGCGCCAGTCGATAAGCCCCTGGATATAAGCCTTCAAAAAGAAACCCACCATTTGAATCGGTCTGTTGAACCCTGAGAAGAGAATTTCCCTGATAGAGTTCTACAAGCGTATAACCTACCGCCATATCTGGTTTGCTGCGGTCTTTTACAGTGCCGGCCACCGTATAGGTTCTTTTACTCTGATCCGGATCGACTACTTCCTGAAGCGCTATTTCAAGAACAGCCGGAGAGACACTGCCATCCGGCAGAATGCGCAGATAGGAGGTTGCCGCAGTATAACTGGCATTGCCTGGAATCTGAATCGTATAAAATCCTTCGGAACGGTCAAAAAAGAAAAATTTGCCTTCAGCAGTGGTCGTGCTTGTTTCGGTAAGAGTTGTTCCCTGACGGGTAAGTGCCACACTGATGTTTGACAATGGCAACCCAGAAGTAGCGGCCTTGATCAAACCGGTAATCTGATAACTCGCAGATGCAATCGCCTTGGGCTCGATGAAAACAAGATTTACAGGAGGTGCAGCCACCCCGTTTTCAAGCATGTCAAAGATGACGTCATCCTTTTCGACGAAAATCGCCGAACCTCTGCCCAGTGCAAGCTTGTATGTTCCCGTTGCCAGGCCGAGAAAATTGAAGTCGCCAACGCCATTTGTCTGCTGTATCTGGGTGAGAACATTATTCTTGAACAGTTCCACTAGAATGTATGGCACAACTTCTTCAGGCTCACGGGCATTTTTAACTTTGCCTGAAATCGGAAAAGTTGGAATCTTGTTGCTGTCATCTTTGGCCAGCGTCAGAGGAATTTTTATATCGGCTGGTGAAGTAGTGCCATCTGGCAGCATTCTGATATAACTGGTCGCCGAAGCGAAGTAACTGACCGGGAAAACCTGGATTTCATAAAAATCCGGAGTTCGATCAAAGAAAAAGAACCGGCCTTCAGCAGTGGTGTAGGTTTCACCCAGCGCAATACCTTCACGGCGCAGAACCACTCTGATATTTCCGGTCGAAAGACTGTTGTTTTCATTCACCAGTTGGCCGGAAATCTGCTTACCACCACTGTCGCCAACCTTAGGCTCAAGAAGAAGCATGCTTACCGGAGGCACTGTAATACCACCGCTTTGCAGCTCAAATACGACATCGTCGCGGACCATATACTGATCTGAACCTTTGGCAAGGACAAAACGATAAGACCCGGTTGCCAGACCCGAAAAATAGAATTCACCATTTTCGCTTGCCTGCTGAACCTGTAATAGCTTATCACCCGTGTAGAGCTCGACCAGAACGAAAGGTGTTCCCTTTTCCGTATTGGATCGGTCTTTAAGTACGCCTGTTATTGGATAAGTCTGGATTTCGCCGGTTCCTGAGTTGCCGGTCGTTGATATTTCAAGGGTTTCGGGTGAGGTTTTTCCGTCAGGAAGAAGACGCATGTAATAGCGCGCCGGCGAAAGCATCGTGCCGTTTTCGTCGATGCGAATCTGGTAAAAATCAGGAGTAATTCCAAAAAAGAAAAATTTTCCTTCGACCGTGGTGCTGGTTGCAGAAATCTTTTGCCCGCTGGAGTTGTAGATTACCACCGGAACATTGCCCAGAGCCTGTTTGGGGTCGCCATTAGTGATTCGCCCTTCGAGGGCAAAACCATCCTGTGAAATTGCCGGCTGTGATGGCCCTACGATCAGGCCCAAAGAAGAACTGCCGCTTCCTTCACGACATCCGGTTAAATGTATGAGAAAAGAAACAACCAGAAGAATGGCTGTTATCATTTTAAACGATGGATAACGGCTCACGGGCATAACCTCCAAAGTTATATCACTCTCTCTCTATCGGTATATCTGACTCTATGGTGAACGATAAATTTCCTCTCTCCACAATGTGGACATGTAAATAAAAAAAGTGACTGTTGTTGCCGATAAGTTCGCCATGATACCGAGTAAACACCCGGTTATTTATCTTTCTAAAATCAGCGGGCTGGCCAAATTAATGCTGCCGCTGATGTTCCTTTTGCTGCCAGTTACATGTGGGAGCGCCATGCCCGGAATGACTCTGGGTGGTTCATCAGGATTGATAACTGTTCCAATACCCGATTTCGAACTAGAATCCAGAAGCATGGCATTTAAAGTATCCAGTTACGATGGGCACAACGATTATAATGGCCAGAGATTTTCCGAGAGTAAAAATGAGCGCGTAATAAGTCTGCGTAATAAGTTCTCAGCTGAAATCGAAGCTTCGCTGGTTAACATGAACTTCAAGCGGACTTCTCTGGCCAATTTCAGCGGTAATGCCAGTCTATTTGGACTCGGCATTAAAATATCTCCAATGGAGGGCGAAAGAGACTTCTGTTATGGATGCAACTTCGCGCCGATGACGAATAGCGAAAGCCTTCAGGCCGATATTGAACAGATCGAAAGTTTACGCAATCTTTACGCAACTTTTCAGGAGCGACTCTCTGCCCGAATTCTTGGTTTCTTCAATATTTCAGCCGCTTTTGCCGGTTCGCAAAAAATCATTTTTCCAGATGGCAGCAGACGCGAGGTCGATCGCAACGATATCTATTCAGGTACTCTTGGGGCAAAAATTCAGACAGGCAGGACAACTGAATTTCTATGTGAATTCAAGACCGGTCATTATCGAGACCTTTTCAGTGAAGATTCAGTTAGATACCGGCTGCATGCCGGCTTTCGCCTCAATATTCACAGTGGTGAAATTGAGATACTCGTTTATGATTTGAGCAGTACTGATCCGACAGCCGGTTTGGGATTCAGTATGAATTTTTGAGTTACGTCTTTCATTTTGGAGTGAATTTCGCTAAAATGTTTGAAATGACAGATTGGGGATCAGTGCTTGGCAACATCTAATTCTGAATTTGGTGCAAATGAACTGTTATCGGCCCTTACAAGCGGCAATGGCACGATGGTTCTTGGCTGTCTTGAAGAAATCGACAGCAGACAACCGATACGCGCTGAAGCTGAACTGCTCAAAAAAGCATTCGAAGCTACAACCGACCCGGTTCTTTCTTTTCAGATTAAGAAATCCCTTCGTTTAGCCATTTTTCGCCTCAAAGGCACTCAGTTCAAAGCTTCGCTCGCGGGGCTCGAAAAACTGCTGCAAAGCCCTCAACGGCTAGAAGACCTTGCACTTGGCATTACCACCATTGAAGCTGCCGAAGCCTTTCTGGCATCTGACTGTTTCCGCCACGCGAACTGGCAGAATTTTCCGGCTGAGATCCTCCCTACCTTCTGTCTTTTTTTTAAACGACATGGAAGCATTGAAGACTCACCTGCACTTGTAGAACTGACCAGACACCCTGACCCGACGGTAATTACCGCTGCCCTGGCTGCTCTCGAAAAAATCGACCCTGCCAATCTGCAAAGCATTATTATTCCGTTGCTCAATTCGCCGCAGAACGTGATCAAGGCGCAAGCGATACAGGCTTTCTATCGCTGGAACCGGGCAGAAGCTCTCAAACACCTGGTCAAACTTCTCTTTTCAGAATCAGAGGCCGAAGTGGTACTGGCTCT
>CAZPCO010000105.1:0-6024 GCA_964585025.1 uncultured bacterium
CAACCAAGCCCTTAAATTCATACCTGCCAAAGTGGCTTCGGTGTGATCTTTGCCAATGAGCTCAAGCAGCGAATCGCCAACCGGCGTTCCGAGCAGATCATCAGATGTGCGGTTTCTGATCTTTCCAGCACCGACAGTATGATGCGTGCCTCGGCTGTCGAACGCCTGAGTTCCTATATCGAACATGAATCGATAAAAAATGTTTTGAAAAAGCATCATGGCAGCGAAACTTCGCCTGAAATCAAGGCCATGATCGAGCCTCTGATCAACGAAGAAAAGGTTGTCAGTCAGCCAGTCGTTAAGAAGTTTCCATCTCTGAACGAATTTATTGCCCTTGAACAGAAGGAACAGCGTTCACTGGTCGTCGGCATGAAGAATTCCGAAGATTATCTTGCCGGGCGTCAGACGCTTCTGTCATTGCTGAAAGCTGATGTTAAGAAGGGAATTGTCCTCGAAATTCTTAAAACTGTCTGCCGGCTTGGTTCACGCCTTGATTCAGCTGCAATTACCCCGCTGCTGAAAGATAAGGATCCCTCGGTGGCAGCCCAGGCTGTAAAAACCCTGGGTAATATCGATATAGATGCGATGCTTCCGGTTCTCAACAGTTTTCTGGCTGCTGATGACCCGAGAATGAAAGCCGCAGCGCTTGAGGTCTTTCTGAAGGCCGACAAGGAAGCCGCAGTGCAATATCTGCAGTCGATGCTCAGGTCAGGGGTAATTGCCGCGAGGCGCATCGGGCTTTCGTTGCTGCCGCAGCTTGACTACCCATCAGCCGAACCCATGTTATGGAAAATGCTGACCAGTGAAGCAAACCAGGAATTGCAGATGCAGGCAGGTTACATGGTTGCGGCCAATCCGACCCGCGAGGGCATGTTCCGGATATTTGCCTTTACTCATAGCAAAAATGGCGAACTCAAGCAGGGTTTTGACGAAATATGGCAGGCTGCACTGATTTCGGCGCAGAACACCTTTCAGCGCCCGCCCGAAGAACTCGAAAGCGAATGCTGGGAGGCCTTCAAGGCAGACCAGGAAGAGAAAACCCCGGGTCGTTCCGAATATGCATTCAATTCAGTTCTTGGTGACGATGATCTTGAATCGACTCCGGTCAAACCTGAAGATACGCCTGTCGAGAAGCTTTTTCTGCATCTTTTTGAGTTTAAGTGGCTGTATCTGGCGGGTGCCGTCATTTTGACCCCGATTCTCTGGTTCATGTGGGGCGGTTCAGACACCGCGAACACTATAAATAGAACCGATAAGACTCAGACTGCCAGCAAGGCTGGCTTTTTCGGCAGCGAAAAGCGAGGTTCCGACACCAAAACACAGGTTGGTGGAGCCGACTGGGAAGGCACCCTCAAAAGCGGCGCCCGTGAACTGCTGAATGGCAAAGAATATACCGCAGCGATCAGAAATGGCCAGGATGAATGCAAAAAGTTCAAAGACAACTATGAAAAGGATTTCCAGCAGCACATGTTCGATCTGGCCAATAATCCAAATGCCTCCGAAGACGACAGAAATGCCGCTGCTGCTAACCTCAATTCAAATTATCACAATGCGATGAAGGCCTGGGAAGCCGGTAATATTTCTGAGGCTGAAGCCTATTACGAACAGGCTGCCAACGATCAACAGCTGAATTCATACGGCAAATTGACCGCAATTCAGAGACTGGTCGAAATCAGCGAGAAAAAGAGTGACCGCGAGTCCTGGATAAAGTGGCAGGATCGGCTGCTGAAGGAATTCCAGTCGATGCCAGGCAATGAAGCCATCAAGGCTTATGCAGATTTTGGCAAAAATTTCTCGGCATTGATGGATGTCAGCAAACATCTGTCTTCAGGGGGCAGTCCCGATGATATCGCTGCAGCCATGCGGGCCGCCGGCGAGAGTGAAGAAACGATTCAGGAAAGCATTGAAGCCTTGAAACATATGGATGGAGATTTTCGTAAGTATTTTGAACCGCATTAAATTGCGAGGCATTGTCTCTTTGATTTATACTAGGGGTACAGAGCAAAATCCCTCCTGACGGAGAATTACATTGAACCGGAAATCTATCTGGAAACGCGGATCTGCATACTTGATGGCGCTTGGAGTTCTGGGCGTCCTGGTCATCGTCGGCATTACCATTTCGCGGTTAACGGTTTCCGGGCGCTGGAACACCGTTTTTTCCAGCCACGAAAAGCGCGCCGAAGAATGCGCTGAATCTGCTGCCAATATGACTTTCAAAATAGTCAAAGACAGCATGAATGATTACAATGCTTTCTGGAAGCTGTTTTCAGATCCAGATGAACTTCTCAAAAGCTGGTTTATCTATTTCCGTCTGCCGGCACCGATTGCCGGTGCCTACATCGACCCGGTCAGTTTTAAAAATGCCAAGGAAAACGGCGTCGACGTGCAGCTCGATCTTTTCAACAACGTTCTCTTCAAACCTTTATATGAAGATGGCATTGTTTATATTTACGACACGGTTTCTCCTGACCCCAAAGCGCCTCTGGCCCCACTCAAAGGTATGTTCGATGCTCTTGGCGGCAGGGTGCGGGTCGTCTGTACTGCCAGAATTAAAAAGGCCTTCGGCATTCTCGCCGATAACCCTGATTATGTCGTTGGCGGCGTTGAAGTGCCTCTGCGCAAAGTTACCGGCTTTCTTGGTTCGATCTATGACAAGATTAAAATCGGTGCTGCTGATGTGGTGTCGGGCATCAGTAAAGACCCAACCGGCGATTCCGACAAAGGGCCACCTCAGGTTCCCAATATCGATCTCGTCAAGTTTCTGCCCAACAAACCGTTACTGAAGGCACCAGATATCACCGGCTGGACAATAATGGTTCAAGGCACGCCTGTTCCGATCGGCTATCTTCTCCAGCCTCTTCTCAACAAAGTATTTGAAAAAATCCAGGAAAAAGTTCAGTTGACGCCGCAGGGGCTCGCCAAAAAAGTGTTTGGCGGTTCACTGCAGTTGAACATCGACTTTGACAAAATCAACGAACGCATAGAATCAGCGATTCAGAACTGTCTGCCGCCGTTTCTCAGAGCTTTCGCCGGCAACGTCTCATGGGATGTAACCGTAGAGAAACAGGGCTTTTTCGAGGTCGTCACCGAGGTCGAGTATTCTCCCGACTATCCTTCCGGTACCACGATCCGCAAAAAGCTTATTGCTCACCGCGAATTCAGGGTTGCCGATGTGCAGCCCGTAGCATCGGATTACACTTTCTTTGTCGCCAATTCTAAACTTCTCTACGAGAAGGCTCTCGAAAACACCGACAAATGGGAAGGCGACGACCAGATTAAATGGAACGACGGCACCGGTGACATCGTTATCCACAATATGCCTTCGATCAGCTCCATCTGGGACTCAATTCAAAACATTTTCAAACTTGATTTCAAGGAATTGGCTCGCGGCGTTCAGCTGCCTGGGCTGGTCAGAGTTAACGGCACCAAAGAAATGCTTTTGAAAATCACCATGTTCCCCGAACTCTCGCTTGATCCTGCCAATCTGAAGAAGATGGAAATCGTCGCCCTGCTTCTGCCCCATAAAGACGATGCAAAATCCGCCTGCTGCGGCGACCATCCCTCTGGCGACAGCGATCAGGAGCATAATGTCATCCCCGGAATCGACAGCGTTTACTACAATTTCTGGGCCAATGGCAAGCCCTTTGACTGGGGCTATTTCGGTGGTGGTGACCCTGGCAGTGTTGGCGGTTACTGGTTGCCGATTCCACCTAGATTCGCCAGAACAATGCTGTTTGGAAACTTCCATCTCGAATTTCCTTTTTCATTGCGGGTTGAAGGGTATCTGAAAAAAGTCTATACCCATATCCGGCTGCTGCTGGTTAAAATTCTGATTCCGCCTATTCCCATTATCGGCTTTCTCGGCCTCGAAATTCCGATTCCGTGGTTCTGGGCCAAAGCCCACAAAGAGCCTTACGGTTTCTGTGGTTTTCCGCCATACAAAAATGACGATGAAGGAAAAACGGCCTGGAGCCCTGATGACCCAGGCAACCTGCCGGCCAACATCTATTCGCCGACTCAGTATCTCAAGAAAGCCAGCTACTTTTATCCGTCTTCTCAGGAATTCAACCGCGATCTCGATAATCGCTGCATTATGTACAAAGGCAAAAAAACCTTTCTCTGTGATGGAATCACCTTCGTTAATGATAATCTCTGGCTTGAAGACATGCATGTCATGGGTCGGGGCGTAATCGTATCGGCTGCCAATATTCATCTCAAGGGCAATATTACCCGCGAAGACTATGATGGCAACGGCAATGCGACGCTGTTTTCTCTGGTGGCCCGCAACGGAGCGATTGTCAACCATTACGGCGATCGGTCTGTGTCAGCATGTCTGTTCGGTGATCGCGGCGTGATGAACCCCATCGGTGCTTCACTGACCGTGCACGGCAATCTGGTCGTCAATCGTTTCAACCGCAGCGAATGCCAGGGGAACCTGCACGTTTACTATCAGTCGAACCATTGCCGCAGTTCTCTGCTGTCGATGATCAGGCCGATATCGAAGTATGACCCTACGAGGTATTATGTGACTTTCAGTGCTCAAACAGCCGCCTTTCAATTTGTGAAACCCGAAAAGAAAGAGTGACAGCGATGAGCAGCAAACGAACTTACGCCGGTGTCACCCTTGTTGAGATCACCATCGCTCTGGCGATACTTCTTCTGGCTCTGGTGCCTTTGTCGAGAATGTCTTCGAGTGATGCTACCACCGCAATTGAAACCGAAAAGATTCAGATGGCCGAACGCATTCTCGAAAGCATTAAAAGTGAGATTATGGCGATGCCTTTCAAAAACTACTACGAAAGGGCTGATGCGGAAGGGGCCGAGACTGACTTTGCCGGGCCTTTCCAGCTTTCTGACGGCTTTTATCCGATAAGTCTCAACGAGGTTCTCAAAATTCAGACCAAATACAAGGATTTTGCAGTTGAGGGAACCTGGAGTTTTCTTACCAGAGAAGGCAAAGCCGATCGAACGATGGTGCAGGTCGATGTTGTCTGTTCTTTCAGCCGGGCCGGCGGGCCGGCAGTGGTTCGGAAAAAATCGTTTCTGGTTGTCAGGCCATAGGAGAGCTATATGAAAAAACAGGGAATGACTCTGATAGAGATCATGGTGGCTTTTTTCATCATGTCACTGGTATCGATTCCGCTTTATTACCTGTTGAAGGATTCGGCCAACAAGCGCGCTCTCGTGGCCAGTCGTGATTTTATCAAGCAGGAAGCGAACAAGGTTTTTGCATTGCTTGAAAACGATCTGAGTCAGGCGCGCAAAGGTACTTTCAAGCAGGTCAGTGACGACGTTATCGAAATCAAGGTGCGCAAACCCAAGAAAGACGAAACTGAAGACGTGCCGTTGAGTTATCTTTATGTCAAGCCTGATCTGATCAGGCGCTTCGATGGCAAGCAATGGCTTGTTTCCCGCAATGTGGAGGCATTCGATGTTTCGACCACCCCTGATGGTCCCGGCCGTCTGGTGGTAAGTTTGAAGGTCAAGGCAGGTTTCGACGGATTGAAGGAAGAAGAAGAGCCTGAATACTCCCAGGAAAAGCTCATCGTCATGCGTGAAGACAGCTCAGATGAACTCGATAAGTTCTGGCGCGACGTAGGCGATGTAAACAAGTTCTTCGCGACGCAGGGCAGTATAATGGCGGGTGTTAAGGCTGATGCCAAGAAGCTGGTTCAGGACTTCTCCAGCGAATGGGCTGCTGCAAGCGCAGATATTACCAAGATGACCGCCGGTGAAATTCTCAAGGTGCGTGACGAGCTGATGCGCGGCCTTGGAGAAATCAAAACCGCGATGGGTAAACTCGACAAAGATATTCTCGACCTCAGTGCCGATGCAATGTTCAAACGCAACTGGCTTGGCAACATGTCAGACTCGAAGAAAAACCGCGCCCGAAATGTGCGCGAAGCTCTGGCAGCAATGAAAAACAAGGGTGATCTAAACTGGAACACGATCAAATCCTTGGGCGGCAGCGGCTTCAAAAGCGGCACCGTCAAAGAAATGTTCAATGCCAAGTCAGAATTGTTC
>CAZPCO010000105.1:6034-9199 GCA_964585025.1 uncultured bacterium
GAATTCAAATCGAAATCCAGCAACATCACCAACATCGATCTCTCAGAAATCAATCTGAAAACCTGGGGCCTCTGATCAGGGGCAGCGTTTCCGGCTGAGTGATCCACACCTCTGGCTGTCGGTCTGATACACGGTTACAAATTGTAATCGTTGTCGTGATCGTTGCCAAAGCTGTTGTAAATTATCGACAGCGAAAAAGGCAACGACCGCGACAGCCATGTCGAAAGCTGCATTCGGCAATTATTGGTAAAAAAATCACTGCGGGTAAGCAAAGCGACTAAGCAGTCTTGCCCGCTCCGGCAATGGCCAGAGACCCGATCAGGTTTCAGCCAAGGGTCATCTGCAGTTCACGGCTCGAAATGATTTTAACCCCGGCTGTCTGCATGGCGGCAATTGCCCTGGCACTGTCGCCGGCTTCGAGATCGACGCCACGGCAGGCATCTTCGATAAGCCAGGTTTTGAATCCAAGTGCAGCGGCATCCAGGGCAGTGTATTTGACGCAATAATCGGTTGCCAGCCCGCAGATATAAAGATCGGTAATACCTTTCTTTTTTAGCCATTCTTCAAGGCCGGTCGGGTAGCGGCGGTTATTGTCAAAAAAGCCGCTGTATGAATCAACTTCCGCATTTATGCCTTTCTGAAAGACCTTGTGTATCTGTTCCTGCTTGAGATCAGGGTGAAAATCAGCTCCGTGTTTGCCCTGCACACAATGTGCCGGCCACATGACCTGCTGGCAGCCGTTGAGATCGATGACATCACCGACCATGCGGCCGGGGTTGTTCATGGCAAAGCTCTGATGGCTCTGAGGATGCCAGTCCTGGGTGGCAACAACCAGCGGAAATTTCGAAGCCAGCCAGTTGGCCAGGGGCACCACTGCGTCGCCATCGACTACCGCGAGAGCGCCACCGGGCATAAAATCGTTCTGTAAATCTACCAGTAACAGGGCTTTCATTTTGTTCTCCTCTGCCTCTATGCGGGCATTTGCTATTTTATTCTTTGACTTTGCGATTTTCAGCAATCAGGCGCGTTTTCAGGCTGTGCAGCTTTTCTTCGAGCCCGACCGGGTAAACATGCGGATTGACAAACCTTCTGATCCCTTCGTGGAAAAATTTCAACCCGGCTTTCACTCTTTCTCTGAGTCGATGAATATCGCTTCTCGTCGCAATAATGCGACCCTGCCGGGCAACAGGAACCAGCATCCCGCTCACTTCGGCATCTTCAGGAAACTTCTTGCGACGGGTATGATCGTCAGGATCGATGATCATGCGTCGTTCGGGAGGCCCCGACAATTGATCGTAAATCATGTCTCCAAGGGCTTCACCGTTCTTGACATATCTCAGTATCTGCAGATCGCCGGGCGTGGTGATTTTGATCTTCTGTTCGGAAAGTTTGATGCGATGCTGCCACTGCTGGTCTGGATCGCGCATCGCTACCAGTTTGTAAACGCCGCCGAGGGCCCCCTGGTCATGCCCGGTTGCCAGTCTGGTGCCTACTCCCCACAGGCTGATTTTAGCTCCCTGCTGTTTGAGGCTGGTGATAATATTCTCGTCCAGGTCGTTGCTGGCACAGATGACGGCATTGCTGAACCCGCCGGCGTCGAGAATTCTGCGGGCCTCGATGCTGAGGTAGGCCAGGTCGCCTGAATCAAGTCTTATTCCGTTGAGCTCATGCCCCTTTTTGCGCAGTTCGAGGCCAATTTTCACCGCGTTGTGCACGCCCTCGATGGTATCGTAAGTGTCGACGAGAAACATACAGTTGTTGGGCATGGCACGCGAGTATTCGCGAAAAGATTCTTCTTCATCGGCGAACGACATGACCCAGCTGTGCGCATGCGTTCCCCTTACCGGAATGCCGAACATCTTACCCGCCAGAACGTTGGAGGTACTGCCACAGCCGCCAATGTAAGCGGCCCGACTGGCTGCCAGAGCACCGTTTATTCCCTGGGCGCGCCGCAGGCCGAACTCCATGACCGGATCTCCCTGAGCTGCCATACAGATTCGGGCAGCTTTGGTTGCAATCAGACTTTGAAAGTTGAGAATGTTCAGCAGTGGTGTTTCAAGCAGCTGACACTGAATGATCGAACCTTTGATTCGCAGCAGCGGTTCTCCGGGAAATACTACTGACCCTTCAGGCACGGCATCGACGTCGCATGAGAATTTCATGTCGGTCAGATAGTCGAGAAAGCCGCGCTCAAACAGCGCTTTCCCGTCATTGCCGGTCAATCCTGCCAGATAGTCGATATCGGAAGAATCAAAGGCAAAGTTCTCGATGAGATCGACAACCTGTTCGAGGCCGCATGATATGGTAAAACCGCCGCTAAAAGGGTTTTTGCGAAAAAACAGGTTGAAAATGCCTTCTTTTTCAAGGTTGCCTGTTTTCCAGTAACCATAGGCCATGGTCAGCTGGTAAAGATCGGTTAACAGTGCCAGAGAAGGGCCGGGTATATTACCGTTTATATTCATACGGCTGTCTCCTGATTCCTCTGCAGCTATTCTAACCCGGGCTGCTGAAATAGTCAAAACCGCTTTGCTCATTCTGAGTGGCGACCGGCATTGAAACGGCGGGAACAAAATGTTAGAATTCAGCCTGAAATCATTATGTCACTGCAGATTAACAATCTTTCAAAAGCTTTCAGCATCAGAACTTTGTTTTCCGGGGTCACTTTCGCGGTCAACCCGGGGGAATGCGTCGCGCTGGTCGGCAGCAACGGCTCCGGCAAAACAACGCTGATGCGCATTATTCTCGGCTACGAACATCCCGATTCCGGATCGGTGACAAGCCCCCGCGACAGCAGGGTCGGTTACCTGCCCCAGGAAATATTTCTCGCCGACAACCAGAACTGGGCACGCGAGAAAGAGACGATGACCCTGTGGGAACTTGTTACCCAGGCTTTTGACCGGCTGAAGGACATCAAGGCCCGCCTGGAAGCGGTAGAGGCCGAAATGACCGCCGGACGCACCGGTGCTGCCATTCAGGATGAATACGAAAGGCTGATCGCTGAATACGAAAAGTCGGGTGGCTATACCTGGCAGGCGAAGACGATCAGACTTCTCAAGGGTTTCGGATTTCCGGAAAGCCGCTTTCACGACCCGCTAAAAACCTTTTCAGGCGGCTGGCAGATGCGTGGCTATTTCGTTCGCCTGTTGCTCACTGAACCTGATTATC
>CAZPCO010000106.1:0-6917 GCA_964585025.1 uncultured bacterium
GATGGGGATGAAGATAAGAGATTTCCCACGGATTAACACAGATGGACACGGATAGCAGGCCAGATTCGCTTCAGGTCTGGCAGGCCGAAGAGGAAGAGATTTCCCGCGGATTAACCGGATAGACACGGATAGCAGGCCAGATTTTGGGGGTTGTATTGTGGTGTCTGTATGGGGTATCATTGGGCCTCTATAAGCATGGGAGGTTCAGATGTATCAACAATTTTCATTTGTGGCTGAAAACCGTGGTCAGATTGAACTTCTGCGGTTGAAGGGATATCTTGAAGATACCGGTGGCACCAGCCTCAAGGCGCATGTGCAGAAGTGTCTGGATGCCGGTATCTGCCGCTTCGCACTTGATTTTTCTACTATAGAACTGATCAGCAGCCCTGGAGTAGCGGCTCTTCTCGACATCAGCGGCATGGTTGTCGACGATTTTGCCGGCATGATAGCTGCCTGGGGTCTAGACAAGCATCATTCGGTTGTTCTCGAGATGTCGGGGCTCTTTTTCATGGCCCAGCAGGTGGGTAGCGAAAGCGAAGCGATGGCCACCCTGGAAGCCTGATTTGAAGAAATTTCTGAAACGGAGCTGATATGCTAATGACCCGGATACGGCACTGTCTTGTGTTGTCGGCGCTTTTTTTCTCCATGATTTTTGGTGGTGCGGCTGCTTCCGGCCAGGATCTGGTTCCGACCCTGCTCGATCAGGGCCTGCGTCTGTATGCTGCCAAAGATTACAGCGGTGCCGCCGACTATCTGGGCCAGGTTGTCGATATGGCACCGGATCACGATCAGGCCAGGTATTATCTTGCCTACAGTCTTGCCATGTCGGGAAACAGTGAGCAGGCACTCGTGCATGCCCGCAGTCTTGCCGGTCGAAAACCTGCCGAAAAGCAGTATTCAGACCTGGTTAAACAGCTTGAGGGAGAAATTGCGCGTTCGGCGCAGGCCAAACAGCAGCAGCAGGTTGTTAAGTCGGTTCCGAAAGAGGTAATTCTCGGGGGCTATCACTCGGTCGATACGATGCGTGAACCGATAGTCAGCACCCAGACTCGTGAAATTACGCCGCCAAAGGAACGCACCCCCCTCGATCTGGCAATCGAAAAGATCGACGAAGAGCAGTATGCTTCAGCCGCTGTGCTTCTCAAAGAGATTCTCGCCAAAGACCCGGCAAATTCGAAGGCTTTGCACCATCTCGGTCTGATCAAATTCAATGACGGAAAATACAAAGAAGCGATCGAAGATTTTGAGATGGCTCTTAAAGCCGACGCGAAAAGTTTTCAGAGTCGTTTCCTCATTGGTGACTGCTATCGGGCGCTCGATGATTATGCGAAAGCTGAAGAGCAATTCCGCAAAGCTATCGAGCTCAAGGACGACGTATTTGCGATGCTCAACCTTGCTGATGCTGTTTTCAAGCAGGGGCGGCTCAAGGAAGCCGATGAAATCTACCAGAAGATTCTCAAGAAGGACAACGAGGTTTCTGATGCCCGTATCGGCATTGCCCAGATCAGGTTGTTTCAGGGGCAGATCGAAGAGGCTTCCGAGATGATCAACAAGGCGATCGCCTCCGGTGGCGGAAATCCTGAAGCAAATTACATCAAAGCGCAACTGCTGCTCGAAAACAAAATGTTCGATGAAGCGGCTGAAGAAGCCACAAAAGCGGTGACCGTTTCGCCGGGCAATCAGAGATATCGTGCTCTGCGCTCTCTGGCGCTGGTGCGCAGTCTCAACGTCGCCAAGGGGCTGGAAGAAGCCGGTGAGATTCTGCGGGAGTCTCCGGATAATATCGATGCAAGGCTTGTTCTTGCTGAAGGTCTGATTATGACCGGTTCAGCCGCTGACGCCGAAGAACATCTTGCAGCTGTAGAAAAGCGCATGAAGCATCCGCAGGTTGCCTATCTGCGTGGTTCGGCCGCTTTACGCAACGGTGAAAACGACAAGGCGAAGGACTATTTCCGGGAATATCTTGAGTTATCGCCTGGTCAGCCGCGCGCTGCATTCGAGTATGCAACATTTCTTGAAACATCAGGCCAGGAAGCCGATGCGCTGGTCGCCTATCGTGAAATTGCCGAGCAATATGGCGATACTGCCTATGCGACTCAGTCGAATGAAGCGCTTTCGCGCCTCGATGCAAAAAAATCGGAAGCAGGCAATGAGTCAGGCAAAACTAAGGAAAGCAAGCCGGCAAACCCGAATCTGCGACCTGGCAAAGTTAAATTTTAAGACGAACCACGAAAGGAATTTTCCCGAATGTGTGGAATTATCGGATATATTGGCAGCAAGCCCGCTAACGAAGTAATTTTTGACGGTCTTACCCGGCTCGAGTATCGTGGTTACGATTCTGCCGGTATCGCAGTAGTAGATGATCACAAGATTCATGTGCGCAAGGATATCGGTAAGCTGCGCAATATCCGGAAAATGCTCATCGACGAGTTCGCCTCCACCTCTACCATTGGTATTGGCCATACCCGTTGGGCTACCCACGGCCGTCCCTCGGCGTTCAACGCGCATCCGCACGGCGACTGCGGCAGCACTCTGATGGTCGCGCATAACGGCATTATCGAGAATTTCACAAAGTTGCGCAAGAAGCTTACAGAATCCGGGCATACATTCTCATCCGAAACCGATTCTGAAGTGCTTGCCCATCTGATCGAGGCCGCCTATAAAGGTGACCTGCGCCAGGCGGTCATCGATGCGGTCAAAGCCGTCGAAGGCGCCTGGGCCATAGCCGTAGTGCATCGCGACCACCCTGATAAAATCGTGTGCATGCGCAAGGAAAGCCCGCTGATCGTCGGTCTCGGCAAAGGCGAAAATTTCGTCGCTTCCGACGTAACGGCGATTCTGCAGTATACGCGCCGCGTTGTCTATCTCGATAACTTTGAAGGTGCGGTCGTCAGCCGTGAAGGTATCGAATTTTTCGATATAAATGGCACTAAGGTTGAAAAAACGCCGGTGCAGATCGACTGGAACCCGGTGGCAGCTGAAAAAGGCGGCTTTTCTCATTTCATGCTCAAGGAAATTTACGAGCAGCCCCAGGTTATTCGTAATACTATCGGTGGCCGCACTTCCGAAGAAGAAGGCAAGATCTATCTTGAAGAACTAAAGCTTTCCGGGCCCGATATATATCGGGCGCAGCGTATCGTCATGGTTGCCTGCGGCACTGCCTACTATTCCGCCTGCGCCGGAAAATACCTGATTGAAAGTCTGGTAAAAATTCCGGTTGAATGTGACCTCGCCAGTGAATTCCGCTACCGGTCACCGCTTGTCGATAGTAACACTCTGGTGATAGCTATAAGCCAGTCCGGCGAAACCGCTGATACTCTCGCAGCGGTCAAAGAAGCCCGCAAGCGTGGTGCCAAGGTGCTCGGCATCGTCAACGCCAAAGAGTCTTCGCTGACCCGCGAAGTTGACGGGCTCGTCTATATTCATGCCGGCCCCGAAATCGGCGTTGCCTCGACGAAGGCCTATATCGCAATGCTGACGGCGCTCACTCTGCTGGCGCTGATGCTGGGCAAAATCCGCTCGGTTCTCGATCCTGAGTTTGTTAAAGAGAAGATTCGCGAATTGAAAGTACTGCCCCAGCAGATTGAACGGGTTCTGGAAAAGCGCAACCAGATACGGGAACTGGCATCGCAGTATCTCGACGCCAAAAGCTTTCTGTTTCTGGGTCGCGGCCTGAATTACCCGACAGCACTTGAAGGTGCTTTGAAGCTGAAAGAACTCAGCTACATTCACGCCGAGGGTTACGCAGCCGGCGAAATGAAACATGGCCCGATCGCATTGATCGATCACGAAATGCCGGTCATGGCCATCGTCACAGAGTCTGAGCTCTACGACAAGACAATCTCGAATCTCAAGGAAGTGCAGGCCCGCCAGGGCAGACTGCTGGCTATTGCTACCGAGGGTGACCACGAAATCAGATCTCTGACTGACCATGTCATCGAGGTGCCAAAGGTTGCCGACATCTTCTCGCCGATCATCAATGTCGTGCCGCTGCAGCTGTTTGCCTACTATGTGGCCGATCTGCGCGGCCTCGATGTCGACCAGCCCCGCAACCTCGCCAAATCGGTTACCGTAGAATAACCACGGTGTGCAGGGGTTCAGCATGCTGAACCCCTACGCCCTTTACGTGTTGATTATATGCAAAGATCCCGCATTTCTATCTGTGTCAATCCGTGTCAATCAATGGGAAATCCCCTCTTAATCCGAGCTAATCCGTGGAACAGAAATCATTAGACAACCTTGAATTCAATAAAATCCTGACGATTATCGCATCTTTTGCCGGGTCTCGCGCGGCGAAAGAAAAAATTCTCGCGCTGCATCCGGCGGTCGATGCCAATCAAATCAATGGCTGGCTCGGAGAAATCGACGAATTTCTCGATTACTCGCAGGCCGGGTTCAAGATCAATCCTGGCGGCATGCGCGATATCCGTGAAATCATCGAAGTGCTGCATGCCGGTTCAACGGTGCTGGGTTCAGAAGATTTTCTCAAGGTCAAGGCAAATATCGAAGTAGCCGCCGGCCTGAAGAAAGCTTTCGAAAACCGCACTTCCGGCTGGGTAATCAAGGGCTCGGGCCGGCTTGCCGAACGCATTAAGGGTATTCCGCCGCTGACGGGGCTTTTTCAACGCATCGATGACTGTCTCGATGACCGTGGACAGGTGCGCGGCGATGCTTCACCGGCTCTGGCCTCTATCAGACGCGAATACACCCAGACAGTCGGCAACATAGAGAAACAGTTGAACGCTTTTCTGGCGCATCACGCCGAAGACGTCCAGGATCGCTACTTCACGCTGCGCAATGACCGTTATGTGGTTCCGGTGCTGGCTTCAGCGCAGGGGCATATTCAGGGCATCGTGCATGACCAGTCGGCGACCGGGCAGACGGTTTTCATCGAGCCGCTCGAGTTTCTGCCCGTGAACAACCGGCTGGCGCAGCTTCGTCTCTCGGAACGTGAGGAAATCAGGCGCATTTTCACCAGTCTGACCTCATTGCTTTACCAGTCGCTTGGGGCGCTGACCGAGCAGTTTGAAACACTTGCCTGGCTCGACATGGTGCGGGCCCGCAGCGAATTTGCGGTCCGATATGATGCCTGCCGCCCGGAAATCTCTGATAAAGCCGACCTGCAACTCAGTCAGGCACGGCATCCTTTGATTCATCCAAATTGTGTTCCGCTCGATATCAAAATGAATGCAGCGCAGCGTTGTATAGTCATCACGGGCCCGAATGGCGGCGGCAAGACAGTTGCTTTGAAAACGGTCGGAATCAATGCTCTGCTGATGCAGACCGGAAACTTCGTTCTCGCCGGCCGCGATGCGAAGATTCCGGTTTTCGAGCAGGTGCTTTCCGATATTGGTGAAAGCCAGAGTATTGAAGATCATCTTTCGACCTTTACCGCTCATTTGAAGCGACTCAAAGAAATGGCCGACATCGCGGGGCCACGCTCGCTGATTCTCATCGACGAAATCTGTGTCGGCACAGACCCGGTCGAGGGGGGCGCGCTTGCCTGTGGGTTTCTCAAAGAACTGAGCGGTCGCGGTGCTTTCTGTGTCGTGACTTCGCACTATGATTCCCTGAAGCATGCAGCCTTTACCACTGAAGGTTTTATCAATGCGGCGATGGAATTCGACTATGAGACTTTCCGGCCAACTTTTCGCTTTCAGCTGGGCATTCCGGGCAAGAGCAACGCGCTGGCGATGGCCCGGGCCTTTGGTCTGCCTGAATCCATACTCAAAGATCTGGTGCAGACTGCTGCTGGCGAGCGACGTGACGAAAAGGGCCTGATCGAGGCTATCGAACGTGAGCGCAACCGCGCCGAGGCGTTGCGGCGGACCTACGTGCAAAAGCTGGCGAGTCTGCGCAGCCGCGAACAGGAAATCGAACAGACGACTCAGCAGTTGCGGGAATTCCGCAAAACGAAACGCGATCGTTTGACCGAAGAGTTTACTGCTGAATTGCGGGCCCGGTTACGTGACATCGAGACGCTGATCAACAGATTGCGGCAAACAGCCGCGAAATACGATGCTCCTGAATTGCATCAGGCACTTGACGAAGCACGCAAGACGCATGCTTCGACGCGGCAGCACCTCGAAGAACTCAGCGCTCCGCCGCCTGATGATTTTGCGCCTTTGCCGGTCGATGCGCAGGCGACCCCCGTAGACCCTGCGAGTCTGGTTGCAGGCGCCTCGGTGATCTGGAAGCAGAACCTGCGCCTGGGCGTGATTATGCGTCTGGCAGGAAAAGGCCGTGCCGAAGTCGATTTCGAAGGCAAGATCATGCAGGTGCCCCTCACGGAACTGATGCCGGGAAACCGCAAACAGTCCGCCCGCGAAGACGGTGGCGGCAAGGTTTACGCGGTCAGACCGCTGCTGAAAAGTGAGATCGATGTCAGAGGCATGCGTGTCGAAGAGGCGCTCGATGAAGTGGAAACCTATCTGAAGATTGTCAGCGAGTCCGATCTGGGGCGCGTTTATATCATACATGGCAAGGGAACCGGCGCTCTGCAGAAGGCGATCACTGAATTTCTCAAGAACAGCCCCTGGAAGAAGAAATACAGATCCGGGCGTTACGGTGAAGGTGATCTCGGCGTTACGGTTATTGTTTTCAGGGCAGATGCCGACACGGATCCGCTCGATCCCCGCACCACAGATAAACGCAGATAGAAGAGATTTCCCACGGATGAACACGGATTGACACAGATAGCAGGCCGATCAGGTTTGTGGGTTTTTGAGATGCTTCTGGATTGGCTGTCATTGCGAGGAGCGCAGCGACGAAGCAATCTGTAATGATGCAACTGAGATCGCTTCGCTTCGCTGCGCTCGCGATGACAATCATGAAACTGTCGTAGAAAGAAGCAGGCCTGACCGGTTTGTGGGTTTTTGAGATGCTTCTGGATTGGCTGTCATTGCGAGGAGCGCAGC
>CAZPCO010000106.1:7017-9185 GCA_964585025.1 uncultured bacterium
CGATGACAATCATGAAACTGTCGTAGAAAGAAGCAGGCCTGACCGGTTTGTGGGTATGTTGAAGCGACCGTGTCTGTACCTTGATCTGCCAGATGGCATGTCGAACCTAAATACAGTTTGTATTATTTTCTCTGTAGTGTATAATACCTCTCAGATAGTTAGTTCTCAGATTATAGTCAGTAAGGTTTGTCATCATGGATAATTCACTCAAGCTCGGGCTGTCGCAAAAACTGACGCAGACCCTGAAAATGACTCCCGAGATGCAGCTTGCGATCAAGATTCTGCAGCTGAACAGCGTTGAACTGAAGAATCAGATCGTCGAGGTTCTCGAAACCAACCCGGTCGTCGAGCTGGACGAGACTGCGGTCAAGCCTAATGAGTTGCCGCTCGAGAAGCTGGGTGAAAAGCTGCCAGAGGCGGGGCCGCCGTCTCGCGAATTTAAGGAATCGGGCCGTGATGATTTCGGTGTCGACTGGCAGAAATACATTGAAGACAGTGAGCATTCAGAATTCAAGGTTTCTTCCGGCAGTTACAACCGTGATGAAGAAACCTCGTTTGAAAATTTTGTTTCAAAGAAGAGCAATCTTCGTGAACATCTGACGACGCAGCTGCGCGAGGTGAACCTCAACGGCACTGAGTTGAAGATTGGTGAATACATGATCGGGCTTATCGACCGCAATGGTTATCTGCGGCATACCAGCGAGCAGATTTCAGAACTGCTGAAGGTCGATGTTGCCGTTGTCGAAAGGGTGCGCAAGGCGATTCAGACCATGGATCCGGTTGGGGTGGGGGCTCTCGATCTCCGTGAGTGCCTGCTGATTCAGGCTGCCGACGAGGGCTATGCCGACAATGCGGTAACTGTCGTAATCGACAGGCATCTCGAAGATCTCGCTCAGAACCGCATCAACAATATAGTAAAAGCGACCGGCTACGAACTTGAAGACATTGTTGCGGCAATCGAGATCATCAAGGGGTTCAACCCAAAGCCGGGTGCAAGCTTTCCGTCGACCGGCGACGAGATTTATGTTTCCCCCGAAGTATTTGTTGAAAAGGTTGGCGACGAATATGTCGTGACAATGAACGAGCGCGATCTGCCGCGGCTGCGTATCAATAATCTTTATAAAGATGCGATGAAGAATCGTGACAAGACCGAAAAGGAGACCTACGAATTCATTCGCAACAAGCTCGAGGCGGCGCGTTCGTTTCTCAAATACGTCGACAAGCGCCAGGAAACCATTTTAAGTGTAACCCGCGCCATCTGCGAAGTGCAGCGTGATTTTCTCGATTTTGGTATTCTACACCTGAAGCCGCTGACCCTTCAGGATGTTGCCGGCATGGCCGGTGTGCATGAATCCACGGTCAGCCGTGCCACGAGCGGCAAATATGTGCAGACGCCGCGTGGACTTTTCGAACTGAAGTTCTTCTTTTCTGGCGCAGCCCGCACCCAGAGCGGAGAAGACGTCTCGACAATGGCGGTCAAGAAGCGCATCGACGATCTGGTCAAGGCAGAGAACCCGAAAAAGCCGCTTTCCGACAGCCATATCGTCGATATGCTCAAAAAAGATGGTATCTTTCTGGCCCGGCGTACTGTCGCCAAGTATCGAATCGAATTGAATATTCCGAGCTCGTCGGCTCGAAAACAGCATTGATAGCTGCCTCTGATCGAGATTGTCGAAAAGTTTTCCCGGCAGGATTTATGGCCGGCAGATAAAACCTGTTAATTTTTATTAATTTCTTCCATAAAATGTGCTATTTTTTTCTAAATAAATAATACTGATTGTCCGATAAGGTTTGCAGCCTGATAAATAAGTGGACAAATATGAACAAAATTAAGTGGTTTATATTCATTATCATCTGCCTGGGCAGTGCGACCGGCCTGGTTAGTGCCGCGTCGCCGAGTCTGCTGCGGGCCGGTGACCTTATCAGCATCTGGGTCAAGGGCGAACCCGAGCTTTCGGTCGAGAGACAGGTCGGCCAGGAAGGCAGCATCACGATGCCCCTTATTGGTTCTGTCGGTGTAAGCGGCATGAAGACGGTTGATGCCGCCAAGCTCATCGCTCAGATGCTAGAAGACGGTTATCTCAAAGATCCTCTTGTTCAGATCACTGTTAAAAGCAAAGCCGCTGCGAAGCAGACATCTGAGTTGCCCGTCGCGGCGGGTGCTCCGG
>CAZPCO010000107.1:0-6537 GCA_964585025.1 uncultured bacterium
GGCGCCAAAGTAGAACTGGCCGCCTATCGCAGATGGGCCCGCGGTGAAGCCGCTGCCGCTGAAGCCTCACAGCATGAAAATGCTGCCGAAGCCTCTGCTTAAGGTTAAGTGAAACTCTCTCCGAAGTATCCGTCCGTATGATGTTAGAGACGCCTGCGCCGCAGGCGTCTCTAACCCTGTAAACCCGGTTATAACAGGAAAGAACATGAATCAAGCCTCGTCATCGTCCAGACCCAGATTTATCAGGCCTTTGCTCAAGCTCAGCGGCGAAATGTTCGGCGGGCGCGACGGCTTCGGCTTCGACCGCGTCACTCTCGAAAAGTTTGCCGGCGAAGTTAAAGCCCTGACCGAAGCCGGCATTACGCCAGGCATAGTCATCGGCGGCGGCAATTTCTTCAGAGGCGCCCGTACCACACTACCGGCTCTCAGACGACACCGGGCCGATGCGATCGGCATGCTGGCAACGGTAATGAACGCCATATGTTTCGCTGAGCATCTTGAAGCTGCCGGAGTACGCACGGCGGTATTTTCTGCACAGCCACTCGCCAGCATGGCCCTCGCCTACGACATCGACCAGGCAAGCCGCCTGCTGCGTGACGGGGTCGTCTGCCTCTATTCCGGAGGCACGGGCAACCCATACTTCAGTACAGACTCAGGCGCAGCTCTTAGAGCCATAGAAACCGGCTGTGACGTGCTCATCAAGGGTACAAAAGTAGACGGCGTCTATGATTCCGACCCGGCAAAAAACCCGGCCGCGAAAAAATTTGACCGAATTACCTACGAAGAGGTTCTCGCCCGCAATCTGGGCGTCATGGACCTTGTTGCCATAACCCTCTGCCGCGACAACCGCATGCCGCTGAAGGTTCTCAATCTCAGCGAGCCCGGCATTCTGTTGCGCGCCTGCCGCGGTGAAAACACCGGCACTGATGTTATCGAAAGCTAATCTACAGGAGGAACTGCTTCAATGTCTCTCGAATCAATTATCAATGATGCCAAAAATAAAATGCTTCAGTCGATCGAAGTCCTGAAAAAAGATTATTCGACGATGCGCACTTCAAGGGCCACCCCCTCACTGCTCAGCCGTATTACCGTCAGCCAGTACGGCCAGGAAGTGCCTCTACAGCACGTGGCATCAGTTTCTGCTCCAGATCCCAAATCACTGGTCATTCAGCCCTGGGATAAAACAATGCTCAGCGAAATCGAAAAAGCGATTCAGAAGTCAGACCTTGGGCTCAATCCGCAGAACGACGGCAACCTGATCCGCCTGCCCATTCCACCACTCACCGAGGAACGGCGCAATGATCTCGTCAAGAACGCCAAAAAGAAAGCCGAAGATTATAAAGTAGCTCTGCGCAATGTCAGAAGAGACTCAAATGAAGTTCTCAAAGCCATGGAAAAAAAGAGCGAAATCACCCAGGACGAATGTAAAAAGGCTCTCGATCGCATTCAGAAGCTCACCGACGAATGCGTTGACAATATTCAGAAGGTTTTTACCGCCAAGGAAAACGAAATTCTCGGAAAATAACCATGTATAGAATCACGGAAGAATGCGTCTCGTGCGGCACCTGCCACCCCGTTTGCCCGGTTAAGGCAATAAAAATCGGCTTTCCCTATGTCATCACGGCCAGGTGCACCAGCTGCGGCAAGTGTGCCGAAGTCTGTCCGGTCGATGCCATCGTTCCAGCCGAAAACGAAGAGTAAAGAACCGGCGGCATGACCGAAAACAGAGAATCCCTTAAAGCCAGCCTGCTTGCTGAAATTGATCAGGCAAACATTCCCGCCCATATTGGCATCATAATGGACGGGAATGGCCGCTGGGCCAAGAGTCATGGCAAAACCAGAATTCATGGCCATCAGGAAGGTGCCAGGCGCGTAAAAACCATAGTCAGATTCGCCAACGACCTCGGCGTCAAGCACATCAGCCTCTATGCATTTTCGGTAGAGAACTGGGCCAGACCTAGTTTCGAAGTTTCTGCGTTGATGCGTCTCATTAGGGCCTACATTGTCAGAGAGCGCAACGACCTGCACGCCGAGGGAGTACGTTTCAGGCTACTTGGGCGCGTTGAAGAACTTGCTCCCGAGATCATCAGACAGGCCGAAATTTCGACTGAACTGATGAAGAATAATCCGGGGCTTTCGTTGAATCTATGCATAAATTATGGCGGACGCGCTGAAATTGTCGATGCGGTCAGAAAAATTGTCGCTCAGGGCCTGAAGCCTGAACAGATTACCGAAGCCCTGATCAGTCAGCATCTATACTGGCCCGATCTGCCTGATGTTGACCTGATGATCAGAACCAGCGGCGAAATGCGCACCAGCAATTTTCATCTCTGGCGCAGCGCTTATGCCGAACTGTATTTCACTCCTGTCCTGTGGCCGGATTTCGATGATGTTGAGCTGCTGAAAGCTATTCTTGCCTATCAGAATCGTGAACGTCGGTTCGGCAAAATCAGCGAACAGCTCGGAAAAGAATAAGCATGCGAGCCAGAATACCCGTGCTGTTACTTGGCATCCCGGCCGCTTATGGCCTTCTGGTCTCGGCCGGAGACCTGATCAGGCTGCTGTTTCTGCTTCTGATCTGCCTGCTGGGGCAACATGAATTATGCCGCATGCTTGAACGCGGAAGCGAGCGCAAACCTTATCCCGAATGGGCAGGTGCTCTGCTGATCATGACTTCTACCCACCTGTATGGCGAACGCGGTTTGCTCGTAGCCTCAGGCATCTCAGTAGTATTACTGATGGCCGCCACAGTGTTGCGCGGGCTGCGCGGTGACGGGGGGCAGCGTTTCGCTCACGGAATCTTCAGCCTGTTTTACCTGCCGGTCTGCCTGAGCTTCTTTCTGCAGCTGGCAAAAATTCACGGCGGCCTGACCCTTTTTGTGGTCATCTCAGCCATCTGGGCTCTCGACATCGGCGCTTATGCATTTGGCATGAGCATCAGAGGTCCAAAGCTCGCGCCAAGAATCAGCCCGAACAAAACTGTTTCTGGTGCCGTAGGCGGAGCGGTCAGCAGCATCGCCTTCATACTGGCAGCCGGTCATTTTCAGCTGCTCAAACTGCCGCTGCCCAATCTGCTGGCTCTGTCCATTTCAGTAGCGATTTTCGGGCAACTGGCCGACCTCTTCGAATCGATTCTTAAACGCGAGTCCGAGATCAAGGACTCTGGGGCGCTTCTCGGCGCCCACGGCGGCATGCTTGACCGTATAGACAGTATATTGTTTCTCGGCCCGGTATGTTATGCTCTCTATATTTTTTAAACTGTCAGGAAAGGTCTCAGGATGTTAGCTTTTCTCATAGTCGCAGTAAAAACAATCTTATCGATCAGCTTCGTACTGGTCAGCATCGCACTGGTTCACGAACTCGGCCACTATATAACCGCCAAGCTCTCTGGAATCTGGGTTCTCGAATTCGCCATCGGCTTTGGTAATCGTCTGCTGAAAAAGCAATGGGGGGAAACTCTCTACTCTTTGCGGCCTTTCCCGCTGGGCGGATTTGTCAGGCTCGCCGGCATGGACAACGTCGAAGAAGAGAACCTGCCTGAGGGCGAAAAGCCGGAAGTCGACGAAGACCTGCCGCTGGTTCCTGCCGACCATCCGAAGAGCTATCTCAGTCGTCCGTCCTGGGCCAAAATTCTTGTGCTTTCGGCCGGTTCGATAATGAACCTGGTCTGGGCTATTGCAAGTTCCGGCGGGCCGTTGACCAACATCGACGTCATGGAAGCCGCGCCCGACAAACCCGCATACCAGGCCGGCATCCGTTCCGGCGACATCATCACCGCCATCGATGGTCAGAAATTGAGCGACTGGAGCGATGGCATCACCATCATCAATAATTCAGCCGGCAAGGAAATAACCCTTTCGGTTGCACGCAATCACCCGATACGCAAGTCAGCTGCCGGCGGCGGCATTCTCAAAGATGATCTCGCGGTCAACAACGGCACTTATGAGATTCACGACCAGGAAATAATGAGCATCAAGGTTGTGCCTGAAGGCAGCATGGGCTCAGCAAAAATCGGCATTGCTCTTGCGCCCAATAATTTCGATTTCCAGACACTGCCGTTCAGCAAGGCTGTCAGCAAAGGCATCAGCGATGGTCTCAGCGTGATTGCCCAGACTGTTGGCGGCCTTTTTAAAATGTTTACCCGCGAAACTCAGGCTGATGTCGCCGGGCCGGTCAAAATCATGAAAATGATCAAAGACCAGTCATCCAAGGGTATTTTCGATCTCCTCTACCTTACCGCGATTCTGTCGGTAAACATTGGCCTGATCAACCTGCTGCCTCTGCCGGTTCTTGACGGTGGCCGCATCGTATTTGTACTGCTCGAAATCATCTTCGGGTTCATCAACAGACTTGCCGGGCTTAAACTGGCGATCACCCCAAAGGTTGAAGAAACCATTCATTTTGCCGGCATGCTTTTCCTGCTCACACTGCTGGTTTTCGTCACTTACAAAGACATTATGAGCTTCTTCTGATCGCTGTATCATTGCAAAAAGGCACGGCTATTGCCGTGCCTTTTTTTATTTCTGAATACCACCAAAGCAACCATGGCGTGCCAGCAAACCGATGTTTTCTACTTTTTATGAGCACTGAGCTTCTGGTCTGGTAAATGACTGCCGTCTTTGGATTTTCTGATACCCTGGTCCCGCACCCTGTAGCAACAGGATGCCATGAATGCCAGATCAGAAATCGAGCCTGCGGGTGAAGGGTATTTCGACACCCCCGGCAGTGAGACGAAATTCAGCAGAACCGGTAATTTTCATCATGCCCTTGATGTCGTCGCCGAAAGCGTCAGTACGACCGCGGGCCTGGTTCAACAGCCCCTTCAGCAATGATCCAGCATTGCGTTCGATGGTTCTTTGGAGAGCCCGCCGGGTCATGATCGAGTCGACGCTGCAGGAAACCGGCACGATTGTATCGCGACCGGCCTCGATCGCTACTTTAGGCGAGGCCTGCATGCCTCTGGCAACGTTGTATTCACTGATGCTGACGTTGAAATGAAGCTTCTGAAAAACTACTCCAAGCGGCAGAGTGTTGTTGACACGAAAATTGATACGGGCCCTGGTGTTTTTACCCGTAAGGCTTTCCGGGTCGATAAGAGCCCGGTCAACCGATATCTTGACCCGTTCGCCAAGCTTGCCGGTAAAATAGTCGAGGTTGGCGTAGAAAAATACGGTACCCGCCGAAAAAACTGCCGCAATAAAAATCAGCAGCAGAGCAAATCTGCGGAATCGCGATGAAAATGCCGATTTCGCCTTTTTCCCAGACGAATTTCTGCGATTTGAACTACTTTCTTTCCCGGCGGCAGAATTGTCGCTGTCGCGCCTTCCTGAGCTGCGCCGGTCAGTTTTTTGCCTTCGATCCCCCGAACTTTCGCCTTCACGGCGGGTGCCAGAACTTCTTCTATCCGCTGCCATATTCACATTCCAAAAAAAGATTTTACACAGACCATAAACTGTGGCTATTCTATTATCAGACTTCAAGTTTTTGTCAATGACTTTATTCACCCCGGGAGACTCCGTTTGGCCAATCGCGACTCATCTGTCATTTCGCAGATACAGCCCTGCAATGAACGCGCTGCACTTTTCTTCAACGGAGAATGCGATCTCCCTGGCGATTTTTTCCGTAAAAACTCTCTATATGCTGCTTTCGACTTTTTTGCCGCCGATGGGGGCGCCAATCAGGCAATGAAATTTGGCATCTGCCCGCAAGCCGTCATTGGCGACATGGATTCAATAACCACTGTCAACCGCCGGAAACTTGAGAAAATAAGCCGTTTTATCATTCACCCGATTGAAAAAGAAAAGAGCGATGGACAGCTGGCCCTAGAATACCTTATCGATCTTGGTTACAGCGAAATTCATATTTTTGCAGCAACCGGAGGGCGTGTCGATCAGGCCTTTTTTAACCTGCAGTTACTGCCAGGTCGCCCTCAATGCCGCATTATCACCAAAAGTGAAGAGATTTTCTTTGTGCCCGGCAAATCGGTCATCACACAACGCAACGGCTGTCGCGCTTCATTTATTCCCATGGGGTCGATAGTCAAATCACTGACCCTGGAAGGGTTCAAATACAATCTCGAAAAAACTGATGTAACTTCTGGTTCTACACTGACCCTCAGTAATGTTATAATGTCCGACAAGGCAAAAATTACTTACCTCGAGGGGAGCCTTCTGATGGTCGTGACCCGCAAGCCTGAAGCAAAATCCACCAGATCGCCTGCCCGCCTGCATCTGATCAAAGGGAAATAACCAGCAAAACTCTATGCCAGTTAATCATGTAGTTGATTATACCGAGAATACCTTCTACCACAGTTTTTCGCACCAGAGTTCAGCAACCCGTATTGCCAGATGGACGAAGGCCTTTCTCTATTGTTTCATTGCCCTGCAGGTTTTCTGCATACTCTTTGAAATGCTGCACGGCTACTGTGTTACTCCTCCCGATCTCTTCATGCAGTTCCTCTTCCTGCTGCTGATGGCAGGGCTGATAGAGCTGATCAATATGCAGATGTCAAATATAACCGATCACTGCATCCTCGAT
>CAZPCO010000107.1:6550-9169 GCA_964585025.1 uncultured bacterium
ACAGATCAGGGTGATCGGTGTCAGTTCAGCTCCTCAGAGCATTTTTGGCAATATTTTTGCCAGAACCGATAACCGTTATGCCCTGGTCATCATGAATGATCGCAACAGTTTCATTCATATAACCGAGCATGAACTGAGCCTGGAAGAAGCCAACGTCTTTGCCCTTGAACTCTCGACAAGATACATGCCATCTGCCAGACTGCTGATGGGTGAAAGCGACACCGAACTGGTGGCTGATGCTTCGACTGGTGACGTCAGTTCCAGGCTTGTTCAACAGAATCTGATGACAATGATCGATGCAACGGTTCTGCCGGCTCTGCAGGCCTTTGCCGGGCTGCTGATAACTGCAGTGATTGTCACGTCAGTCATGATCGGGCTTAACCGCCTTGCCGGTGCAGTGTTTGCAACCGATCTTATGGTATCCCATCAGCCCATCAGCCAGTTGTTCATCAGGCCCGAGCCCAGAGCTGAAAACAAACCGGTCGCCTCACCAGGCCAGAGTCAGACGGTTGCTTCTGCAACGGCACCGGTTGAAAACGCGACTCAGAGCGCGCCAATTGCAATTGCCACTGCCACCACTCCCCAGATCGCACCCGCTGAAGCTCAGCCGCAGACAGCCTCTGCCGCCGAAACGACAATCACTGGCAACCTCCAGCCCGATACCGCTTCAACAGCCGTTTTTGCTGAAACTACTCTTTATCAGGCATCTGAAAGTCATGCATTGCCAGCTTCTCACGAGCCAGCTTCAACGGAAGAGCCAATGCAGATAATTGCCAGCAGCACATTAACACCTCCTCCGCAAACTCCGGCTGAAGCTATAGCCGCAGTTCCGGCCAGTCCTACCATTCAGCCTGCCGATACCGCATCTTTACCGGTTGCCGATCCATTCAAAGTATCCTATTCCACCTAAATTCCCGAACTGTTTATAGCGTGTTTTCTGGCTCCACCCCGAATGCCGTGAGTATTTCACGCTGAGCTTTGGTTATTTCAGTGAGTTTGTTGTTGTATTTACCGCTGTAGTGAATTGTTGTCAGCGATTCCATTTCCATCATCATGCCCTTTGCGGTGTAACCACTTTGCGGCATTTTTTCCCGGATCACTTTCCGAACCTGACTCAGAAGGATCAATGCAATAAACTGAATGAACAGTCTGGCCTGCATTCTGCCTGCATTATGAACCCTCAGACGATTCATATCCAGCTCATTTTTAAGATCATCAAAGCACTTTTCTACGGCATCTTTTTCTCGATAAACCTTCAATGCTTCCATTGGGTCTTTGAACTTTGTTGAAAGGAGCAGCTGAAAACCAGCATATTTTTTGCGTGCCGCTTCAATGGCGGCATTATTAAATGCCACTTTTAAGCCGCGTTTGGGGGTCGTATGACAGATGAAGAACTTTTCATACGCTTCTTTATGCTCTGGAATTTGTTTTCCCTGCTCCAGTTCGATTTTGTAGGTTAGCAGAGCATTATCGAAAGCCATTCTGGCATCAGTAGATTTCTGATCGTCGTAGAAAAAATGCAGGTAGCAGCGGCGCCCGCTATCGCCCCACGACTTCAGTCGTGTGTGAACATAAATGGCTTGCTTCCCGACGAAGTTCAGACATCCTGGTTGATCAATTTCATCTCTAACCTGGTCAATTTCTTCCCTGATCCATTTAAGATGTGTCGGTATCCCAATCGTGAAATTGTGCCCGCCTTCAGCAAGGGCGTTAATATTTTTCTGGCTGTAGAAACCTCTGTCCATTATCAGATGGAGTCTGGGGTATTCAAGTTTATCGAGTTGATCTAACAGGTGTCTAACCGTAACAACATCTGTGATGCTCCCGGGCAGCTGGCGATAGCTTACCGGCAATAAACTTTTCTGACCGTAAACCATGCCCAGATTGATCTGAGCTAATTTTTCGTGATCGCGATTGTAGCCGTAACGCACGAATTCATTCTGCTCAGCATAAGATGAAACCGATGTAATGTCGTAGCAGAGGTAGTCGTGCTCAGCAATCTGGTTTCCCCATAGCTTGAAAAATGTCTGGCGCTCGTCTTCATTCATATTGCCAAGAAACTCGCTGATTCGCTGGCTGGACATATCGCCTTCAAAAGGCGTTTCGTGATTCAGGCACCAGCTCTCTGCGTGAGCAAGAGCTTTACCGGTGCATACCAGATACTCGGCCAGAGACATTATCAATTCCCAGTGTTCCGGACATGCCTTCTTTAGAACCTTTGTCAGACCGATTTCCTGGTCAATTTTTTCAAGCAGCAGTCTCGGACCAGTCACGGTTGTCTGGGCAGTTATGGCAGAATTAACCGCCGCATCCACGTTTCCAAGGCGTTTTGAAGGAATGAGCTCGCCGGTAGCGGGATCAAGCTTGCCAATGCACCGCTGCCTGCTGCGCATCTGCTTCTTTTCTTTGTCCCAATGCTCTTCTACGACTTCGTAAACATAGGTATAGCCGGTTTCTTTTTTGCGATGGTAGATCAGGCGACTCATAAAAACCTCCGTTTTTAAACACGCTATATTATAGCGTGTTTAAAAAGAAAAGTCAAGAGGTCGAAAGCATTTCGTAGAAACAATTTTAGTCGATTCTGACTATGGCACGCTATTCATTTTCCGGGAATTTAGG
>CAZPCO010000108.1:0-9123 GCA_964585025.1 uncultured bacterium
CATTCCCAACTCAACAAAGAATAGGTGTGACATTTTTTCATCATAATGCTGGCCATGCCGCTGCGATTTTTTCGCTTTTCGTTCTGTTGATCAAGCCGATTGTTCTGCTGGTAATCATGGGCCTTATGGGATATCGCCGGCGCACTTCTTTTATGGATGGCCTTACAGTGGCGCAGATCAGCGAATTTTCATTAATTGTTGCAGCTCTTGGTCGCAATCTCGGTCATATAACCGCTGAAACCATGGGTTTGATAACCCTGGTCGGGGTTGTCACCATTTTCGTCTCTTCCTACATGATTCTCAATTCTCGAAAGTTTTACAATCTGCTATCAGAGCCGCTGAAAATCTTTGAAAGAAAGAATCCTTACCGGGAGGCCGCCGGTGACTCTTTGAATGCCATTCCATCACTGGATGTCATTCTTGTGGGTCTGGGCAGCTATGGCAGCAGTCTTGCAGAAGATCTTCTTCATCGCAAAAAGCGGGTGCTCGGTCTAGACTTTGACCCGGAAGCTCTGTCGCGATGGCGCGGCAGGGAAATGGCGATTGCCTACGGTGATGTAACCGATCATGAGGCTTTCGAGCATCTGCCGCTCAGTAAGACCCGCTGTGTTGTTTCGACAATTCATTCTGAAGAAATCAATCTCGAGCTTCTGCATCGGCTTCAGGAACGCAGCTTTGCCGGTAAAGTCGCATTGACTGCCAGTTCGGCTCTGGAGGCCCGTCATTATGAAGAATCCGGCGCCAATGTCGTATTTCGACCCTTCAACGATGCCGCGGAACAGGCAGCCGGATCTCTGGTGCATGCAATCGATGTGTTGCCTGATAATATCAGCTGGCCGATCGCGTTCAAAGACGTCAAAATATCTACCAGTTCAGCTTATGCCGACCATGAGGTCAGAGAAATCCCCATCAGGTCAATTACCGGAGTTTCTATTCTCGCGGTGATCCGCGGTGGGCGGGTATATCACGATCCGGGTGCCGATTTCAGAATTTATGCAGGTGACCGCGTCGTGATCATGGGTCCGCATGAGCTGCTTAAAAGTGCCGAAGAATTGCTTGGGAGTGCTGCAAGCGACGAAAATGAAGAATCCGGGCGCTTCGAAATTGCCGAGCTGCCAATTCTACCCGGGTCTGACAAAGTGGGTCAGACGATCATGGATCTGCGTTTCAGACAGACTTTTGGCGTTACCGTCGTCGGTATAAGAAGAGGCGAACAACAGATCACTGCCCCTGGTCCGACCGAAAGAATTTCGGCTTCTGACTGTATTATAGTGATCGGAACCGCAGCAGCTGTCGAAAAATTGAGAAAACAACATGCCGCAATGTCTCAGGAAAGCCAGCCTGACTGATTAATTGCAGAAAAAAAGAGGCCAGCCTGTTATAGCCAGCCCCGGGGGAGAGATTTTCCGGTTGGCCGACGCGGAACTGTCAGCAAACCGGTTCCGCCGATAGGCGAAAATCCTAACCAGAACCGGTTGGTTGAGGTAGGATATCCCCCGTGAAGCAATTACCATGCCAGAAGGCCCTGATTCGTCGATGTCTATTTGAAGTCGGCTGGATAAGCGAATATGGGAGCCTCAAGCCGCCAATATGTTCTGTATAAGCTGGTATGGTCTTATGTGTTTGTTCAATTCTGCCTTCTTGGGGTAGTCGCAAACGGTCGGGATAATTCCAGTCCACTGAAAGTGCGTTTGGCGGATTGTTTGCAGATTGCTGTGGTTTGACTGTGTCGACCGGAAATTCTCTTGGTGATAATAGCCTTTCTGAGACGGTTTCAGTGTCGCTGACCCTTGATAATTCCTTGTTCCAAGGGCAAAAGAAAAAACGGCTCGATGGTTTCGGGCCGTTTAAGGGGTTTAGAATCAGAGAGAGAGGTTGTTGCATGAAAAAACTAGAGTGCATTGAGGGGCCACACCAGTGAACCCTCATTTCATCTCATAGGCTTGCTCCTTGTTGATTACCAGTTGTTTAACAGGTTATTACAAACTAACGATATTAAATTAGTAGCATTTAATGTGCCAGGATTTATGTTATTAAAAAAGTGGCATTAAATGCGGAAAACAGAATTTCTGATTTTTGTTGCGACTACGATATATCGTATTTTGGTAAATAATCCACGAAATGTCGGGTATTATCTGATTGGCGTTGTTGCCCGGGAAACATAATCTTCCGATTGTGGACGGTTCTTTTTTGGCAGCGGCTTGACCTGCTTATTCAATGTGAAACGCAGGAAGCAGATTTTTTTGCCCTCGTTGAGAAAGCGTTTCTCGTAGGTCGTCTGAATATCAGGAATTGCGAGTCGTAAAGGTGAATTGTACAGATCATCGGTTGCATCAATGATTTCAAGGTCGTTTTCTTCGGCGATGGCCCGGGTGAATTCAAAAAGCTCGGCCGAATCTGTTTTGAGGCAAATCGTTCCGCCGCTGGTCAAAACATCGAGATAGCGATTGAGAAAAGCTGGTGCGGTCAGGCGACGGTTGGCGCGGTCAGGGTAAGGGTCGGGAAAGGTGATCCAGATTTCGCTGACTTCATGGGCAAATATTCGATTCAGAAGTTCAATTTGCGTTCTGACGAAGCAGGCATTGGCGATATTCTCGCTTTGCACTGCTTTGACTCCGAAATACAGGCGTGAGCCTTTGATGTCCACGCCGATAAAATTTTGCCCGGGAAACATTTTTGCCATGCCGACGGTATACTCGCCTCGTCCGCATCCAAGTTCAAGAATCAGGTCGCTGGTGTTGGCAAAGAAGTTTTCTGCCCATTTACCCTTCAAATGATGGTCGTTCTCGAGCAGCTCGAGGGCCGGCGGCTCGAAGAGTCGCGGAAAGGTGGCGTTTTCCCTGAATCTGATAAGCTTTTTTTTGCCCATACGGGCAGAGAGATTAGCGCAAACAGCCGCCCGGTGCAACAAAAATCATTGACCGTCTTTTGTAGCGTCACCAATTTTGCCGGCGCAAGAGACAAACGGTTAATGAACGAAGTTGAGGCTATCAGGCCGACCTTTTGACATACTTTGATTCGGGTTCAGATTTCAGTGTCATCGCGAGGCATCGCAGGTGTCTTGCCGCAGATTCATTTCAGAGTGTTGACCGCAAGACTGCCGGAGGCTATTCTGACGCTGTAAAGACGCCCTTCGGCATCGACCCAGTCGGGTCTGGTCGGGTCATAGCCTGGGTCGGCAGGCGCGGTCTGGAATTTTCTGACGACCGAACCGTCTTCTGCCAGTGCCAGATAGAATCTTGCAGAATCGGTTTCGTATACTGCATGCAGTCGGTTGCGGGCGTCATAGCCCTGCAGAGCTGCCCAGACAACCGGTTCGTCGTCTCTGATCAATGCCAGATGCTGAAGAGAGCCGCCCGGTTTTTCAGAGGTCAGAATCTGCCAGATGCCCGGCAATTTTTCGTCGGCAGCGAGAACTGCAACCCTGCTGTTTCTCGATACTGCGATGCCAATCAGCCCTTCAAGCGGCTTGGAAGCTGGTTTGCCGTTGCGGTCTAGAATGAAAGTGCGCCGCGAAGCGACGTCTTCGATGTAGATGTTGCCATGCTGGTCAGTGTGCAGTTGATTGATCTGCAGCCAGGGTGCGGCTGCGGAAGGTTGAAAAGCCCTTGGCGGAGCCTTGCGCAGGTCGACTTCGATGATGGCGTTGTTGGCTGCATCAGCGACCAGGAGCTTCCCGGGTATGCCGGGGGCGAGGTCGGCCAATACCGGATCGCTGGCCAGACCTGCTTCGCGGGCGGTTTTTATCAAATCGACGATTTTGATTGGTCTACCCTTTGCTGAAAAGGCCGTTATGCGCGCATTCAGGGTGTCGCCCGCCCAGAGGTTGCCGTTACGGTCTGCGACAAAGGCCATTGGACCCTGAAATGGGCCGTCAAGGATGCCGCCATTGGGCTCAGCAAGCCAGAGCAGCTGGTCAGGCTTTTCGCCGCAGCTGAAAGAGAGCCATGGGCCGAATTCAACGTTGGGCAGATCGAACGGTTCGGTGTCTGCCAGGCACGGATTGACGAGTGAAAAGATTATCAGCAGCAGAAGAAAGGATTTTCTGATCATTGGCGGGCCTGGTTATGACCCCGACAGCTTGTTGAGCATGCTGTCCATGTTTTTGATGCGGTAAACACCAGCCCAGCGCGATTTGTATCTCGAGGGCAGCACTTCGATGCGCACGCCGGAATAGCCGACTTTGCCGGCGATGCGGGTGCCGCTCTGGACTCTCGTCGGTGTTGAATGGGCGATGATCGGCTGGCCGGATGATGTGTAGCCCATAAACAGGCCGACGTGACCGATGCCGCTGCTGCCCGGGTTCATGACGAAGACGTCGCCGGGCCTGATCGAATCGCGGGGATTCGGAGGCGGGAATGACGAAGTAATTTTATTCGTATACTTGGTTTTATATATCTGGCTGGAAGGATACCAGCTGTTGGCGGGGAAAACAGGTGGAATGCCGGAGGCCGCTGCCATTTTCTGGATGAACTGGCCGACGAAACCAGAACAGTCGGTTTTCTCGGCATAACCAGAATTTTTGGTGTGCCCGGCGCCGAATACGTAAGCTTTGTTGCTCGAGCAGAATTTTTCGACGATGTCGAAGACGGTGTTGAATTTTTTGCTGTCGTAGCCAAACCTTGCAGGGTCGAGAGTGCCGTCGGGAACGCCGGTAGCCGGGGTGCTGGTGTCGTTGTCAGGTTTATTTACTCGTTCTTCACCGATTTCGACGTAATTGCTGTGAACGTAGGCGTAACCACCGTTGTAATGAATCTTGAGCCAGTCACCTTCACGGGCGACGATGCGCAGTTTGTCGCCGTCATACAGCTTGCCGATGATTTTGCCCCATGGGCCGGTTCTGACGTTCAGACGGGTATTGACGTTGACGTAGCCGACAGTGCCTTCTTTGAGCTTTGTCGAGGCAGTGGTCGCCGAAGCTGAAGAAGATGAACTTGAGCTTGAGCTGTTAACTGAAGCTGATGCCGGGATGTTAACCTTCTCTACGTTAAAAGGGTTGCTCGAATCAGCATCAACACCGCTGGCAGTCGCCGAAAACGGCGAGGCGAGTATTGCGAGAGCCAGACCCATGAATATTTTCTTCATATTTAACCTCCAGGCGTACAACTCGTCGGCAGTTAAAAAACACTCTATTACCAATCTTACTGATCAATGATACCAGAAGTTTTTTAAAACCGGGAGAGGTCAGACATTTTTGATGTCGATGAGTCTGCCATCGCTGGAAAGTTTTTCGGCGAGAAGCTCGACGATTTTCAGACGCGGAATTATACCCTGCTGACGGAAGGCTATGTCACGGTGTCCGGCATTCTGGGTGGATCCGACGAGGAAATTGATGCGGTCTGCGTCGATTATTGCATCATAAAGTCGAGTGACCGATGATTGCGGCTCAAAGAAAAGAGGGTCGGCATCCAGGATGTTGTAAAGCTGGTTCAGGGTCACTGCCCCTTCGGTTACCAGATCTATTCCTTCCAGACTGTAACCCGGCGGTGCAATCATGCTGTTGTCGGAAGCGTTGATTCTTAGCTCTTGATTCAGAAATCTGGCGGCAATCTGGGCGGTAGTCGCGCCGCAGATGATTTTCATTCCGGGCAACGCCAGGAACCCTTCCATGATCTTTCTGTCTTCGCCGGCATCTGCAGGTGGTCCAGTAAAAATATTCACCACTTTGCCCTGCCGACAGAAAGCGCCAACCACGGTACAGTCGTCGCCACAAGGCTGACTCCAGAGCTCGAGGGCATGTTGTCTAACCAGCTGGTGAAGTTTGTTCTTTTTTTCTCCAGCTACCAGACAATCGTTAACGAAACGGCAGATTTCATTTGTCGGCCAGCCAAGACGGGTTTTGCCACCTATCCCGGCGAGGGTTATTCCATCAGAAAAAAGCAGCAGACCTTCTCCTGGCTCAAGAAACAGGTTGGTTTCGCTTATCACCTCACGCTCGAGGGTGAAATTACGTCTGGGCAGCACCGAGGCAGAGTGCCGGCCGATAAAGACCGCTTCAGGCATCTCGTAAGCCAGAACCGTCGCTTCGCCGTTGTTGAGAATTCTGACGATCGTGAATACCGCGTATGGCATGTCACTGCCCCGCGATTCGTGCATGGTTTTCACCAGCGAAGAAAAGGCTCTTCGCAGAGAAAAGCCTGAATCAAGCAGTTTTTCGAGTCTCGCACCAGCCATATTGGCATAGATGTTGGCCTTGATACCTGATCCTATGCCGTCAATGACCAGAATTACCGTGGCTTCTGGAGTGCGAAACGAGCTCACCGAATCGCCGCAGATTCCACCTTTCTTTTTGGCGCTCTGGGCGATGTCTATTTCGACGTGAATATATCCCATTCTGGCCCTTTCCGGCGACTGCTCTCGTCTTCTTCGCTTTCAGCAAGCTTGAGAAGATTCTCGATGATGTTCTCACCCTGGGCAGTACTTTCTCCAAGATATCTGGCCATCTGTTGTGCCATCTTTACCTGATGTTCCAGCATTTCCCGCGCCTGCAGAATCGTTTTTGACCGCAGCTGGGCGAGCTGTTCGATACTTCTGCGGCTGCCGGTCACGTTCACGAAAATGCCTACCAGCTGCTTTTCTACTTCGAGCTGATAGATGATCTGATGCACGATCAGGTTATAGCGCTGGTGTTTGACCGTCTGCTCGATAAGATTTTCGCTGCCGGCAAGAATTTTGGTGAAAGGTTCCGGGTCGATAAGATACGAAATATGCTTGCCAAGAACCGCTTCAGAGCAAAGAAACATTTTTCTGAAAGCCGGGTTCATGCTGATGATGGTTAGTTTGTCATCGAGCATGACGATGCCGTTCGGACTGGTCTCTATGATTCGGTCAGTACGCTGCTCGGCCAGGCGCCGCATGTAGGGAATGCACATGTCGATTTCAGCAAAACCTCTGATCACCGCAATTGCCTTGTCACGGCAGGAATTGTAACCACAGGCGCCGCAGTTCAGCTCGTCAGTGGGGCTTGTCTTGCCGGTAGCGGCCAGAACCTTGTTGATGGCTTCTTCAGAGATGTCGGCAAGCTCGTCAGGACTCTTTTCCGGTGGAAAAGCTGCGTCAACGGTTTCATCAGGCAGGTAAGAAGATAATTGTGACCCTTGATTCTTCTCGGCATAGCCGATCAGTTCGCTGCGGCCAGTAAAAAGGTCGCGATGTTCAGGCGCACCGGGGCCGTTAACACAACCCTGGGAACAGAACAGCGGTTCGATGAACAGTTGCTGGTTGCCGGCGAGACTGAGAATCTGCCTGAATTCAGCATGGCCGCTCACTGCGACGATTTTTGCCTGAAGACTGTCTGAACCGATTCCGGCTGTTCTGGTCAGACCTCCAGGTAGCGGAAAAAACCTGGCTTCTCCGGCTGGTTGCTCGTCGAACATGCTTTCCTCAAGGCAGTCGAGTCTGATGCCTTCGCGTTCAAGCCATTCTTCGAGTTCCCGGAAAGTCAGGGCGCAGTCGACCTTCTGCAGGCCATGGCTTGTGTCTGCTTCCTGTTTTTTGGCAATGCAGGGGCCAATGAAGACCACCCTGGCCCCTTCTCCAAGTTTCTTTCTGATCATGGCGGCATGGGCGAGCATTGGTGATGCAACCGGCAGTAGACTGGCAGTCGCTTCTGGTGCATATTTTCTGATGTAACTGACCGCAGCCGGGCAGGCGGTGCATATGGAGCTGCGGTCTGAATATTGCCGTTTCAGGCTTGCCACTGCCACCGGATAGGCTCCGATAGAGGTTTCGGCCACGTGGGCGAAACCGAGGCGCCGCAGGGCCGACGCCAGCCTCTTTCTTTGCGATGGCGAATAGAAGGCGGCAAAAGAAGGTGCCAGACTTGCAGCGACCGGAAAAGGCTCTTGAATTAGTCTGATTGCCTTCTCGAGGTCATTGCGATATTGTTTGGCTCCCTGGGGGCATTCGCGGATGCAGGTCCCACAGGCAATGCATCTGTCGGGGTCGACGCTGGCCTGCCCGTTGATCATGCGTATCGCCTTGACCGGGCACTGGCGCAGACAGCGGTAACAATCGCGACATTGCGCCTTGTTGGTGAAAACTACCGGGCTCTTTTCATTTGGTTGCATCAGGTTTGTTCCTGTCCGTTATGACGACCGTCGGGATTCCAGCCTGGCAATTTTGGCTGCTGACCAAAGTGCGATGGCAAATTCCCTGAAGGCCTGTTAATTATATTATAACGAAAAGTGAAAATAATCACAAGTCGAAAATCTATCACGATAGAGCGAAAGGTATATGCGACAGTCAGATGAGTCAAAGTTGCCGGAATAAGGATTGCGATAAATAAACCGAACCGGCGTTCGTCGACGTAAAGATCTGATTGGTGGGACTCATGAACCTGTCGGCTGCAAATCTGTGAACACAAAGCGAACCGACCTTGTATCAGAATGTTACGATTATAATAGTCGCCAATTTATGAACCAATGGTTGTCGCTGCTGGAGGCGAAACGGCGAAGCATCTGGCCAAAAAATCTGCTGCCGGGGGATGCCGGCAGCAATCCAGGGTTCGATGAATTTCAGCGCAAGATATAACTGATAAGCAGAGCTGAACACTCTATCGTTCTGGTGGCGTCTTTGATGAAGACTTTCACCAGTTCATTGCGGTCACTCTTTTCGCCTTTGATGACGCTCTCGAGCAGAGTTTCGTTAAACCAGGTGCTGAGCTGGAAATCATCGCCGTCTTTGGGTGAGAGGTTCGGGTCGGTGATGAGATTTTTCGGGAAAGTCTTCGAAATAAGCTTGTCGAGCGGTCTGGAAACTTTGTAAGCGGCTTTGGAAACCCGGTTGAAGATTTTGTGCAGAAAATCTTCGTTTTTGAGGTTATCGGGGTTAAGGGCGAGTTCGCGACCGTTGGCGACTGCATTATCGACCTGAATGAAGCGTTCGAGGTTGCTGCGGGTCAGGCGCATGAATTCCAGGCCGGCGGCTTCATAGGCGAAATGGCGGTTGGAAAGGATTTTGGTATTGTCTGAAACGAACTTTTCCTTGTCTTTCACGGTGAAATACTTCACATACATAAAAACAGTTGCATAGGGGAGGGCGCTCGAATGGTAGGGGTTTGAGACATCCTGCATGTAATGGATGGAGTTGGCAAGGAATCTGGCGGTCCAGAACAGGTCGCGG
>CAZPCO010000109.1:0-9113 GCA_964585025.1 uncultured bacterium
AGGCACTGGGATCGTTTGCGAAAACACCTTGAGCAGTTACGACAACTATATCGATCATGTGACAGTCGATGCACTGTATGGAATTGCGGTCAAAAACGGGGTCTGCAAAATTCAGAACAGTATCGTGGCTAACCACAACCAGAAAGGGCTTGTTGGCATAAGCTGCGGCACCGGCCTGAGCCCTGAATATCTCTATAATGATGTTTTCGGCTTTTCGACTGCTTATCAGGGTTGCAGTGGTGGAACTGGCTCGACAAGCGTCGATCCCAAGTTCGCTGCCGGCAATCCTTATGATTACAACCTTATGGCCGATTCGACTCTGAAGCTTCAGGATAGTTATGGTTCAGAGATGGGTAGATACGGAGTTTCAAGATTATGAAACGCATCTTTTGGCTTCGTCTGGTAAGAATGCGTCTGGTATCGGCTTTGACTCTGTTCGTAATTTTGCTGCTTGCTCAGGGTTGTGAAAACCAGGTGCAGACTAAACGCGGTTCGGTGAACGGCAGTGTTCGCGACACCCTCAACAATGCAATTGCCGGGGCGACATTGACTTCGCATCGCTCGCTATTCAAAGCTGAAACTGACGAAAACGGCCGGTTTGAATTCACATCTCTCGATGTTGGAACACACCGGCTGTCAGTTGAACGCAACGGTTACTACCTTGCTTCAAGAACAGTTGAAATCGCGTATGGTGAAGTCCTTGAAGGAGTTGAAATCAGAGTTGAACCGCTTGATGAGATGATCACTCATTATGTGGCGCGGCGTGAAGGCACCCAGGTTTTGATCGATGTCAACTGCAAGGAACCAATGTCGATCGTGATTGGTTGGCGCGAAGTTACCGGTGCCAGAATTCAATTGCCGCCAACTGAATGTAAAAAGACTCACCAGCTGCTGCTGACAAATCTTTTTCAGGGTTCTCAATACATTTATGATCTTACCGGCACCACAGCTGATGGCCGCCGTTACGTTGCTGAAACAGGCTCATTCAAAGCAGTTCCTTACGGTGATCTCGCCGGAGCGCCTGATACTGTCTCTGGTTTGAAGGTTGACCAGGGAACTGAAGGCCCGGTTTTGAGCTGGGTTTATTCAGGCGCAGATCCTCTTCAGGGCTTCAGAATTCATCGTAGCGAAAATGATGGGGCTCTGAGCCTGATTCAGAATGAAAACAACGTATTTGCCGTTCAGACTTCGGTTGTAGACGATACCGCCATCCCTGGCAGAATCTATCGCTATGCCATGCAGGCAGTCGATCTTGACGGTAATGTATCGTCGATGAGCGCGCTGGTTAGCATAATGCCCGGCGGCACGGTCAGCGAAAACCTGGTCTGGAAAAAGTCATGGAGCCCGATAGATGTCGATGGCGACCTCATAGTTCCGGCTGGCAGAACCTTGAAGATTGAAGCAGGCTGTGTTGTAAGATTTGCAGCTGCCGATAACGGCAAGTCCGGTTTCAGACCTTCAGTCTGTGAATTGATCGTTGACGGAACCATTCTTGCAGAGGGCACTTTGGCTGATCCGATCCGGTTGATATCCGCTTCTGCTGTTCCTTCCAGAACCGGCTGGGATGGCGTTCGGTTGACTGCGGCCGCAGGCCAGGAAGCCAGCATTCTCAAGTTTCTTGAAGTTTCAGGCGCTGAACGCGGCGTTACTCTCTACAGCTCGAATGCCGAAATCGGCAGTTTCACGGCAAGATATTGTCAGACTGGTTTTTCGTTGCAGGGTGCCAGTGGCACAATTCTTACAGGTATGCAGTTTGAAGATTGCGAGACTGCGTTTACCGCAGAAAATACCTGGAATTGCTCGCTCGAGGATCTTAAGGTGAGAAACAGCACTATAGGTGTTCTTCTGGCGGGTAATGGCAATTTTTCACTGCGTCGTTTCGACCTGCGGGGCATAAGAGAAACAGCACTGACAGTAGCCGATAAAGAGCCTTCAGTGTTTCGCAACGGTCTGATACAGTCTCTTAGAACTGGTTTGACAATTGGCGCAGCCGGTGGTGATTATCAATATCTTACCATTGACGCCGGGAATGGAGTAATGGTTGAAGGTGAATCTCTGCCGATTATCAAGAACTGTATCATCGTAAACCGTAACAGTTCTGGAACAGGCTATGGGATTGAAGACAGAAATCCTGGCACCGGGCGTTCCTACCCGTATAATGATATTTATGGCTTCAGTCAGGCTACTTTTGGTTGTGACCAGCTTGGAGCTCCGGTTATAAATCTGGATCCGCTCTTTGTCGGTGGAAAGACCGCGGAATATGATTATCGGTTGCAGTCCAGTTCACCAGTCATCACGGCTTCAGACAAAAATGCCGAGCCGGGTGCTTATGGCAGCAGCAGTTGAAAGTGCTCAGGTTCCTCGTATGAACTGTCGATAACCTAATCAGAAACACAGCTTTCTGGAGGTTTGCAATGCGAAGGTTCGTCAGCGGAATACTGGTGGCAGGAGTATTCTTGTTTTGCGGTTCATCACAGGTAATGGCACAGCGTGTGCCTGCAGGTAAAGAACTGAATCAGAGAATTCAGGCTCTGCGTGAGCGGCTTCAGAATTATCAGAATCAGCGAAATCCGGTAAAGACACAGAATCAGGCAGAACCTGGCGAAGGTCTGATTCTGGAACCTGATGAACCGAAAGGCGAAATTATTGTCGAAGAACTCGAGAATCGCAAAGATGTTGCGGTGACGGTTCTGTTTCATGATGCAGGAAATCTGCCGGCCGATGTCGATTTTGAAAACGTCGAAGCACAGGACGCAGATCAGAACGAGATCGATTCCAAAAATGGCACGGGAGTAAAAATTGTTTCAGTCCGAGCCGCAAAAAGCGACGCCGGTGTGGAAAAGCGTGATTCGGTTAAGAAATCAGATGTCAGGCAAACCAAAGATACGCGTCTTGCGAGATATGAAGAACTGAGACAACGGGTTTATCTCGCTACAAGAAACGCGAGAGCTCAGGCAGTCGATATAAACCGGCAGATCGCCAGAATCAACTGAAAAAAAATGAGCTGTTTTTCAACAGCTCTAAAAGGGATATTGTTGGGTTATAAGACCTTTTGCAAGGTCGAACTGAAAAGTTACTTTTCAGTAAGGGCCTGATTTTATGCCTGTAAGTGACTCCCCGGTTTTTTTGTGTCGAATGACAGATTTGCACGTTCAATCAAAAGAAATCTTTTTTCTATGCTTTGATTATAGCAGATTAAACCCAAATCACAAGAGATTTGCCGGAATATTTTTTTTCAGTTCCAGAAGCCATGTTTCAGCGGATGCATCGCTTGGTGCCCGCCAGTCGCCCCTTGGAGAAAGTGACCCCCCGGAGCCAACTTTGGGGGCGTCCGGAACGCAGCTGCGTTTGAACTGTGACGAACCAAAGAAACGTCTGATGAAAACTTCCAGCCATTTGCTGATTGTTTTCAAATTATATTTTCCGGTGTTTTGCCACGCAGCCTGGGCCATATAGGCAATCTTTGATGGTTTGAAGCCATAGCGGCTCAGATAATACAGGTTGAAATCCTGAAGCTCATATGGACCTACGGTCGCTTCAGTCTGTTGTGGCTGCTTGTCTGCACTGGGAATCAGCTCCGGCGATATGGTCGTATCCAGAACATTCCGCAGCGTCTCTGCAACTTCTTTGCCGGCCTGACCTGCTGCTACGTGGCCGATAAGAAAACGTACCAGAGTTTTGGGAACAGATGCGTTGACGTTATAATGCGACATATGGTCGCCAACCCCGTAGGTGCACCACCCCAGAGCCAGTTCGCTGAGGTCGCCGGTACCGACTACCAGGGCGCCTGACTGGTTTGCGAGCCTGAACAGATGCGAAGTGCGCTCTCCGGCTTGCACGTTTTCGAAAGTTATATCGTAGAGCTTCTGGCCTTCGGCATATGGGTGCTTCAGGTCGCGGAGCATCTGCAGACATGAAGGGCGGATATCGACTTCGAGAGCCGTAACGCCGACGGCCTTCATCAGGGCCAAAGCACTGGCGAGCGTTTTCTCAGAAGTGGCGAAGCCAGGCATGGTGACGGCAATAATGTTTTCACGGCCATAATTCAGCTTGTCAAATGCTCTGCATGCAACCAGCAATGCAAGAGTCGAATCGAGTCCGCCGGAAATTCCGATGACTACCTTTCTGATACCGGTAGACTGCAATCTGGTGCACAGAGCCTGCGTCTGAATGTTAAAAACCTCTTCGCAACGCTCGTTAAGTTCTGCGTTGTTTTCTGGAACGTAAGGAAAACGTGAAATGTTGCGGATGATCGATAGATCGCCATCGCATGTTTCGGGCAGTTCGAATGCTATGCTTCTGTAGGTGTTAACCCTGGCGGCAAAACTGGTTGAACAGTCTCTGAATGAATTGTTGCGGATTCGTTCAAGCTGCATTCTTTCAAGGTCGAGATCGCAGATGCATGACGAACCTTCCTGAGAAAACCTGGTTGACTCATCCAGTACCGAGCCGTTTTCAGCAATTATGAGATGTCCGTCCCAGGCCAGATCGGTTGTTGATTCACCATGCCCGGCAGAACTGTAGATATAGCCGCAGATGTTGCGGCCTGACGAAGCCTTGACCAGCAGGCGCCGGTAATCTGCCTTTCCGATAACGATATTGCTGGCCGAAAGATTGCAGATCAGTGTTGCACCTGCCATTGCGGCCCATGTTGATGGTTGAATCGGAGCCCAGAGGTCTTCACATATCTCAATGCCGACAATGACATGTGGAAGTTGTTTGCAGCTGAAAATCAGGTCAGTTCCGATCGGTGCAATATTATTGCCGATCAGTATTTCGTTCCGATCAAGTTCTGAACTGCTGCAAAATTGCCGTTTTTCGTAGAATTCGCGGTGGTCTGGCAGCCATGTTTTGGGAACAATGCCCAGGAGCTTTCCTCTCTGGATGACTGCAGCACAGTTGAATAGTCTGCTGCCTGCCATCAGTGGAAACCCGGTTACTATAAGCGGGTCAAGGTTTCTGCTCGCTTCAATCAGCTCTATCAATGCCTCAATGCAGGCATCTAAAATGCTGTGCTGCTGGAAAAGATCGCCAAGTGTGTAACCGCAGAGACTCAGCTCAGGAAATACAACTACCCCGGTCTTCTGGGCGTGAAAGCTGCGTACCAGATCTATCTGCCGCTTTACGTTGATATCGGGTCTGGATAATGCAATAACCGGGCTGGCGGCAGCGCAGCGGCAAAAACCATGCGAATATGGATTATTATATGCTCTGGTCATCAAAGATATAGTAATCGCATCATAAATTACAGGCAAGTTTAATCAGCTGGAAACGAAAACTCTCACTTTTTCTGCATCAGCGCAAGTTAGCCTGAGAATCATTTATGAGATTCTGAAGGCTTGGCGGAATATAGGTGCGTGATGGGCCTGGTGGTGGCAAAGTTGTTGGTATCTGCCCAAGTTTCAATATTCTCCCGGCCTTTTCCGGATCCATGCCGCCGAGAACCTTGGCTGCATGAGAAGGCTGCAGACCTGCCATGATGTCATAGATCAACTGGTCATCGGGAACATCGTCAAAGACCCTTGCCAGAGATTTTGCTTCCATCTGGGCTGCGATGCCGCGAACCTGATCGAGACGGTTTTCCTTTTCCATAAACCTGATGAGACTTGATTCAATGTTCAGTGTTTCAGACGCCAGTCTCTGAGATAGCTCATCAATTGCGACTTTGCGGTTTTCGAGATCCTGGCGGTCGTCGGCGAGCTTCTTCTTTTCGACTTCTATCGATTCGCGCTGCTTTCTCAGCTCTTCGAGTTCACGCTGATGTTGTTCTTTCTGGGTGCGAATCAAAGAACGGTAAGAATCTTCAAGTGACTGAGCCCGGCGCTCGAGGTCTCGACTGCCTTCGGTGATTATACGATTGAAGCGTTCCTGTTCCTGCAGCATCAGCTGTTGATAGCGCTCTTCTTCGGGAAGCTGGTGCAGCTGCACGAAATTGTAATAGGGAGCAAGAGGCCAGTATTTGCGATATTCTTCAGGTATACGGTAACGAAATGGATAGATTTCGAGAAAATCAAGCGTCAGAACACTCAGAAACACTGCAACACCAAGCGATGCCAGAAGAAACAGAAATACAATACGACTGAGAGCGAGGAAAAACTTCGAAGGAGGCCTTACCTCTGGTTGAACGTTGTCAGCAGGTGGCTTTGCCGGCTGTGGCGGGGGCTGAGTCTGCTGCTCTGTTTTTGCGGCCTGGTTTTGGGCATTTTCAGGCATTCTTGTTTCCTTTAGGTTATTTTTCGGTTTGGCCCAGGCCGGTTAGAATCTGGCCGACAAAACTTTGGGTGTCGGCGAATGGCGGAACGCCGCCAAAGCGCTTTACAGTGGCCGGGTCAGTGTTGTAGGCCGCGAGTGCCAGCGGCAGACTGCCGCCGTTCCGTTGCAGCATGTTCGAAAGATGCTGGGTGCCGGCCATGATATTCTGTTCCGGGTCGAACGGGTCGTTATACCCGGATTCCCGGAAAACCTGGGGTTGCAGCTGCATCAGGCCAAGATTGCCGTTTGCACCAACTGCCTGGGGGTTATTGTTCGAGGCGACAATGATCAATTGTCTTACTACTTCGGGTTGCAGCCCGTGCTGCATCGAATATTTTTCAATGAGAGCGTTGACATCGGTTTTGATATTGCCGGCCAGATCAGATGCTGGAATCCCGGTTGTGCCAACGGAAACTTCTTGCTTGGTTGCGGCGTTCAGCGCATTGGCAAAGGTCTGCTGCTGTCGGTGGCCCTTTCTAGGGGCCATGGCACCGAAACTTTTGCTGAGGCTGTCGATCTTTTCAAGGAGCCGGTGCATGTTTTCAAGCATTTTCAGTTTCCCCGGGTGTTCTTTTCTGACGGTTGCCAAACTCGTCGAGACGTTTCTGTTCTTTTATCAGCAATTCTTTTTTATAATGGGCTTCATCATTCTCGCGCATTTTTTCGAAGGTTTTGCGGCTGCGCTGCTTTTCGAGAAGTTCTTCGACTATTTTCTGTCGTTGTTTTTCAAGACGCTCCAGTTCTTCTTCCTGGTATTCCCATGAGCGCTGCAGTGATTTCAGATAAGGAGGATACATCTGAACCTTGGCGATCTCGCCCGCCTGAAGGTCTCGTGACTGCTGCTCTAAGGCTTCGTCATATTCCTGTCGGTATTTTTTTATCAGCATATTTGCCTCTGCTATCTGACCATCTTTTTTTGCCAGCCGGTTTTTGACTTCGTTTTCCTCATGAATGCTGATTTGGAGAAGTTGTTGCAGCCTGAATACAAATGCCATGGTCAGCCGCTCACAATTTTGCCCAGTTCGGCGATGCTGGCTTCATAACTGATGGCTTCTTTGATACCCTGTTTGATATAGTTCTCGATCAGGGAATGCTTCTTGATTGCTTCATCGATTTTGGGGTCGGAACCAGCTTTGTAAGCACCCAGGCTGATAGCATCAGCGTTCTTGGTGTATGTAGCATAAATGTTTCTTAGCTTGCCGGCCAGTTCAAAATGGCTTTTCTCGGTGATCTCAGGCATCAGACGAGAAATGCTTGCCAGTATGTCTACCGCCGGGTAGATATTCTGATGAGCCAGATCACGGCTTAGAACCAGGTGGCCGTCAAGAATACCTCTGACTGCATCGGCAACGGGCTCATCCATGTCGCCGCCTTCCACCAGAACTGTATAAATGCCGGTAATAGAACCTTTGCGTCCCGTGCCGGCACGTTCAAGAAGCTTTGGCAGCAGCGAGAAAACCGAAGGGGTGTAACCGCGGGTCGTTGGAGGCTCGCCGACGGCGAGACCAATTTCTCGTTGTGCGAGAGCAAACCTGGTAACCGAATCCATCATCAGCATGACGTTCTTGTCTTTGTCACGAAAATACTCGGCAATGGCGGTCGCGGTAAATGCTGCCTTGACCCTCACCAGTGCCGGTTGCTCAGATGTGGCGACAACGATAATGGAACGTCGTATGCCCTCAGGCCCGAGATCCTTTTCGAGAAATTCGCGAACTTCCCGGTTTCGTTCGCCGACCAGAGCGATAACGTTGATATCTGCCTGGGAAGAACGGCATATCATGCCCATCAGTGTACTTTTGCCAACGCCTGAACCGGCAAAAATACCCATGCGCTGTCCGCCACCAATTGTCAGCAGACCGTCCAGAACTTTGACGCCGGTTGGTAATGGTTTTTGAATGCGCTTGCGGGTAAGGGGGTTGGGTGGTTCACGATTGATCGGAACCCTGGTAACGCTTGCGGGTATATCACCTCGGTCGTCGATGGGCTTACCGAGACCGTCTAATATTCGACTCAACAATTCTTCTCCGGCTGGAGCCGTCAAAGGCATCCCGGTCGGTATGACTTCGGCTCCCTGGCGAATACCTTCGGTATGCACCAGGGGCATCAGAAGTACGCAGCCTCTTCTGAAACCAACTATCTCACAGGGCAGAGGCCCTTGAGGCGTCATGATATGGCAGACATCGCCAACCGGGTTTTGCGGGCCTGTTGCCTCGATAAGCAGGCCGACGACCTGGGTGACCCGGCCGTTGACTCTTATCGGATCAGTGTTTGAAAGCACCGATGTGTATTCTGAAAATGGAAAATTCATTTACAGACCAGCCTGAGATTTTCTGAATTTTTCGAGCAGCGCTTTTTCGAGTTCACGCGCCTGGCTTTCAATTGTAGCATCGATAGTGCCGACGCCGGTTTCAATTTTAATTCCGCCTGGTGACAGAGTGCTGTCCTCGATGATTCGCAGTTCGGTAACTGAGCCAAGGCGGGCGAGAAACTGGTCTTTATGTGCCTGACACATGCTTTTGTCACGCAGGTTGATGCGCATGACGATCTTGTCTACTTCCGCGACACGATTGAGCGCCTGATCGATGTTATTGAGGATGATTTCCGGTTGGGCTACCGGTTCGACCTTGATGACTGATTTGGCGAATTCTATAACCAGTTTCAGCATTTCTTCTTCTGAGGCTTTGAGAATACCCATGCGACTGGTCTGCAGTTCATTGACCAGAGCTTCCGACTCCAGCATCAGATTTTTCCAGTCTAACTCGATCTCATGCAGTCCTTCAGCTTCCCCGGCGGCTCTCCCTTTGTCTTCTCCGGCGGTGTCACCTTCTGTGTAGGCCTTGTCGCGCAAGGAGTCGACGTCG
>CAZPCO010000110.1:0-9072 GCA_964585025.1 uncultured bacterium
AGGGCGTCGGTTTCCTGTCTGACGGAACGATGGTCGTCGTCGAAGACGGCGGTGACCGCGTCGGTGAGACGGTGATGACCACCGTGAGCAACATTCTGCAGACCGGCGCCGGGCGGATGGTTTTCTGCCGTATCGGTGACAAAAAATAAGGCTCTTTCAGTGGAGGAGTAAGCATGGGTATTCGGGTTAAAGAGATCATGGACAAAAACCCGGTCATAGTGGATCACAAACAGACGATTTTCGGTCTGCGTGAAATCGTCATTCTCAGACAGCCGGAATGCATTCTGGTAATCGATGATGAAAAGAAGCTGGTCGGGTTGCTGACCCCATCGCATCTGGCGATGATTGCCGATGTTGACATCGAAGAGCGGGTGTCTTCGGTCATGGAGCGCAAGTTCAGACGCATCAATGCGAACATGTCCGTAAGGGAAGCCGCAGCGATGCTTTCCGCCAGCGAACTGGAAGCTCTGCCGGTCGTTGACAACAACGATGACCTCGTCGGCGTCGTAACTTACAAGGATATCGTCAAAGATCTTGTCGAAGACCGTGAAGACCAGATGCTGACTCCCGAAAGCGCGGTAATCTATCTGGCGATGACCAAAGATCCCGAACAGGAAGAATACTGGCTGCAGAAGGTTAATAACAAAGGTTATCGGGCTGCAATCACTCAGGTTGGCGCTACTGCTGAAAAATTACCGATCAAGCTGCGCGAAGCGACAATCGTAGCCGCAATTGCCCGTTCGGTCATCAAAGAAGATTCGCGGGAGAAATTCTCGGTCAGCAATGCCGTCAGAGATATTTTCAGCCAGTGCTATACCATCAACCCCGGCCTGGGCGGCGGTTTCAAAGTCGCTATCGTCAGGGGAGAGGGTAGAATAGCTGTTGCAGCGTTCGGTCGTTGCGGCCATGCTCTTTCTAATGGCAATGAGCAAATTTTCATGGGGAGTAACATCATTTAATCATGTCACAGCAGGTTCGTGTCCGCTTTGCTCCATCTCCAACCGGTTATCTTCACGTCGGCGGGGCCAGAACGGCTCTTTTTAACTGGCTATATGCCAGAAAAACTGGCGGCAAATTCATTTTGCGCATCGAAGATACCGACGTTGAGCGCTCAACGCAGGAATCTGTCGATGGTCTGCTGCGTGACATGAAATGGCTTGGCCTCACCTGGGATGAAGGCCCCGAAGTCGGTGGCCCGCACGGCCCATATTATCAGTCACAGCGCCTGCATATCTATCAGGAATTCGCCCGCCGTCTGGTGGCCAATGGCTCTGCCTACCCATGCTTCTGCCCCGAAGAAGAGCTTGAAGCCAAACGGCAGAAGGCTGAAGAAGAACATCGCTCGGTTCATTACGACGGCACCTGCCGCCGTCTCTCGAAAGAAGAAGTTGACCGGCGCATCGCTGCCGGAGAACCACACGTTATAAGAGTCAAAGTTCCGGAAAAGGACTATGTTCTCGAAGATCTGGTTCGCGGCCGGGTTGAATGGAAAGCAGGAACACTGGGTGACTTCATCGTTCTGCGTTCGAGCGGCATGCCCGTCTACAATTTCTGCGTCGTCGTCGATGACGCCGACATGCAGATCAGCCACGTCGTCAGAGCTGAAGAACATTTAACCAACACCCATCGCCAGCTGATCCTATACGAAGCACTCGGTATCAAACCGCCGATCTTCGGGCATGCTTCTCTGATACTCGGTGAAGACAAATCCAAGCTGTCTAAGCGTCATGGTGCGACTTCAGTCGGCCAGTATGCCGAAGACGGCTTTCTGCGTGATGCCCTGATCAATTTTCTGGCCCTGCTCGGCTGGAACGAAGGCAATGACCGCGAAATATACAGCGTCGCCGAGTTGATCGAATGCTTCACCCTCGAACGCATCAGTAAATCACCCGGGGTATTCGACCACAACAAACTTATCTGGATGAACGGTCAGCACCTGCGCGCCATGCCGGTCGATCAACTGCTGCCACTCGTCGAACCGGTGCTGAAAAAAGCCCTGCCCGGTGACAAACGCCTCGAAAATCCCGAAATAATGCGCAAGCTCGTTGAACTCATTCAAATCAAACTGAACGTTCTCAACGATGCCGGGCCGGTTGCCGAAGCAGTTTTGCGTGCAAGTCTGCCAGAAAATGACGAAGCGGCCGCCATGATCGCTACAGAAAAATCTAAAAATCTCTTCGCCGCTCTTGCCGATGAATTCAGCAAATGCGAATGGGTTCGCGACGGTTATAATGCTGCGATAAAAGCGGCCGGCAAAACCGCAGAAGCCAAAGGCAAAGACTTGTTCATGCCGATCCGCGTCAAAATCACCGGATCATGTCATGGCCCCGAACTCGTCGGTATTCTCGACGTTCTTGGCCGGGACGAAGTTATTGCCCGACTGCGGACCTGACCATCTCTCGCTCATAAAACCCGCCCCTCTGCTTCAGCTGGGGCGGGTTTTGTTTTTCCCTGGCAATCATGATAATATTTTCTCTTAGCCGAACCAGACGGCAAGGCTGTAACTGAGATTGTCATGGCACTGCACGCAGCAGAGCGAAAAAGCAATTTCCCGAAATCTGAGTTTACCGGCCCTTATAGGAGAAAAACATGAGAAATCAAATATCCGTCAGAGTCTTTCTGATTCTGTTTTCAACCTTGCTGTTTGCGGCGACCGGAACACCGGCTGCCGAAAACCCTGGTTCCAGAGATCTTTTGCTTCTGGTTCTCGATATGTTCCGTTATGATCAGTATCTGCCGGCCATCGACCTGCTTGAACAGAATTCTGATGCCAATCAGACGAACTTCAATTACTGGCTTTATCGCGGGCTTGGTTACCAGCGCACCGAACAGACAAAAAAGTCCCTGCAGGCCTATGAAAGAGCAGCAGCACTCAGCCCATCGGCTGCCAATCTTCAGAATCGTATCAGAGCCCTGCATCTGGAAGTCGAGCAGAAGAATTTCCAGGAAATCAGCCTCGACACACCGGTTCAAAAAGCAGAATGGCTGATGCGCCAGGCCGAAAAGATGCGCAACGCCCGCAAAGAAGACCTCTCCCTGAAATATTTCCTGCAGGCAGTTGCTTATAATTCTGAATTGATCGACAAAAACAAAGATTTTATCAGTCGCGGCGAAATTTATTATCGACTGAAACTGGCTGACAAAGCCCAGTATGCCGAACTTTTTCACGGCATATTCAAATATCTGCAGAATGACCTGCCGGCTGCCGAAAGCGATCTGCAGGCTTTCATGAAAACGGCATCAAGGCCCCCGGCTCTCGAAAGACTTGCCGGAAAATACCTGACTCTCATCGAAGAAAACCGCCCGCAGGAAACAGTTTCGACACAGAATACAGCTTCTGTATCAGCAGCTCCTGCCGACTCAGAAAATCCACAGCCCGTAAAGCCTATAGTCGAAATTAAACCTGAGAAAACAGATATCGTCACGATTCCTGACCAGGTCGAAATTATCGAAAGCAGTATCTCTGATAGCCGCAGTCCTGGTGATGACGAGAGCTTTGTCGTTCGCTATGCCGCCGAAACGGCAAAAAGTATGCTTGCCGGTCTTGAACGCGCCGAAGACGTGCAGCCCCGTTGCCGCCTGATCTGGGAACTCGGCGAAACCAGTCTGCAGAACCCAGAAATAATGCAGGCCCTGGCCGGAGAACTGGCAAATGAAGATCCAAGAGTAGTCAGAACCGCCTGTGAAGCTATCGCCAAAATAGGCATGCCCGCTGCAGGAGCAGCAGTTACCCCACTCCTCGAGATTCTAAAAACCGACGACAAGGCGATGCAGTTCAATGCCATCGAACTGCTCGGAAAGCTTAAAGCGATGCCGGAGAGAGTCATTCCGGCGCTGGTTTCATGCTACGCAAAAGAAGACGACATCTATCTCAAGCGCAACATCTATTATTGGGTTAACAAATACGACAGATCTGGCGTCCAGGTGCTTTACAAAGTACTCGACAACACGGCCCGCGGTGATCGCAAGCCGGTTGCCGAACTGATAAGCCGTATAACGGGCGAAAAGATGCAGGAACTGATCGACCGCTGACTTCCGGGTCAGTTCATGCGCTCGCGGCGTTCTTCCAGAGTTCTGATCTCAAGAGTTCTGCCAAGAACCGCAATGTTCAGATTGAACTGACGGCTGTTATTATGCTTGTCGGTTGCGGTCACCGTCAGCACATACGGCGCTACATTGTCTGATTCATCGACATTTTCGTAACGGAACACATGCTCGAGAGGGGTTAGCATCGTATCTTCCGTCTTGGATTCATGCTTGTCGACCAGCTCCATATTGAAAGTTGAAATACCTCGGTCGGAATCCATATAACCCTGATTGTCAAACGCTCTGGCATAGAAGACCAGACGACTGTTCTTCTGGCAGACAAAGCCCTTCACACCGGGCGTCTTGATCTGTGAAACCGCATCGGGACCCTGCAGATACATATCGAAGAGAGACGATAAACCAGAAAAATCAGCAAACTTGTAAGAATCGCTGATTTCCTTTTCGCGGGCCAGATAGGGCGGCGAAGCCAGAGTCGCGTAATCGGTCAGATACTGGTCGGTGAGCTTGTTCAGATCACCGGCTACATCCTTGGCGGTTCCGAAGATATGATATCTGTTGGTGCGGGTATCGCAGACAATCACTTCGATTTCAGGGCCGATGTCGTCACTCGACGAAATGAACTGCATTTTCTGCCAGTTGTCGGCGTCGAAGCCGCATTTGTCAGCAAGCACACCGGCGTTCGCCGGTTCGTCGTTGGCAGGCAACAAGGTGTTGCTGCTGGAGGGATCGAAAGCCCATTCCGGCTTTTCAGCAAGTTTTGCCGCCGCCAGCGGCGTATTTTTATTGGTTTCAACGAAGTTTACAACGCTGTCGTAAAGTTTGCAGGGATTGCCGCGACTGTCTTTGCACATCGCGAACAGGGCGAATCGTTTCGGATCCGGTGAATATTCATGCCAGGGCTTCGGATTGGGAATGGTGAAACTGCCCTTGATTTCGTAAACGGCACCGACTATTTTATCGCCACACTTGTCAGTGGTTTTCTCGATTGTATCGAGCTGGGTGATCGACGTGACGTCCACCGTCGCCTTTTTCCAGAACCACTGGGTTTCGTGCGTATAGGTTTTGAACCTCGGGCTGGTGCCAGCGGCATCAGCAAGATCTGCAAGTCCTTTGCCATCGAGTTCAGCAAACGAATTTGCCGTCACACCTTTATACTTATAGGTCGGGTAGTTATAGAATACCTCCAGGCCAAGTTTAGAGAGATTCTGAGTCAGATCGACTTTAACTTCAGTACCGGAAGCAACTTCGTTGACATCGACATGAGCGAAGGGGTTTGAATCAACCATCTTCATCGTAAAATCAACCTTGGTCGGGCCTGTCGCATTGAATACCGGAGTTCCGACATTGAACTCCGAGGCTATCGGGCTTTCGGTGTCATAAACGCGGAAAGCCGAAAAACCCTGGCTGGCGGCTGGTTTATAAACCAGCAGATGCAGGCCGGTGCTGCACTTTCTGCCAGTCTCAACCAGCTCGTAAAATGCCTTGGTCACTTCAACCGTCACCGGGTCCCCGTCATCATCGAGTTTTGGAGTACCATCAGGATTTTTCACAGGCTCGCTGACGGTTTTTTCGGTGTATTTATATAAATCTTCCTGCCAGACCCAGAAAATGTTGGAAAAATCGAAACCAGCCGGCGGCGATTCGACTTTGATTTTGATCAATGAATCTTCTTTGGTGCTGTTAATCGTCGGCGTAGTGAAAGTCATGGTAAATTCTGGGCCAACGGCATTGGTTGAGTCAGGATCGTAGGTAATACCCTCGGTCAATACTTCAGTGGCTTTATTGCTGCCATAAATGAAAGCTTTGTATTTTTCGGGTTCAATTTCAGAAATTTTAAGAACCAGATCTTTCATGTAAATGCCACAGTCATGAATTTCGACTTTGTCATTCGTCGGCAGGGTATAAAATTTCTTCTCTACAGTAGTACCGTTTTCCAGAGTTATGGTTTCCTTGTCGCTCAGCCATTTTCGGCTTGGCAATGCCGCATCTGCCTCGCCGGCATCTTTTTCACTGACCGACTTGGGTTCACAATACGGCGCATTGCCGTAATCAGTCGCCGAACCGCCAACGACGCTGAATTCCTGTTCCTGGTCTGCCTTGGCAAAAGTACCGAGAGCACTCGAAGGCCCGAGCGAAAGATCTGACACGTAATCCTGGTCGAGATCGGCCCCTGACTCGCGTTCAAATGCTTCCTTAACGTCGCCACGGTTACCTTTTACCTGAAAGAAATTGCTCATCTCGCTGAGAGCAAAAAAGCCGGCCCCATTGATCTTATCTACCTCAGTGTCGCCGGCAATATTCTCTTTGACGATACCATCGTATTCATCTTTGTTCAGCCCGCTTGGCCGGTTGTGCATCGCCGGGTCCCAGACGATTTTCATCTGAGCGCTGGTGCCTTCTTTTACCAGGTAATAGAAGCTTGTTCCCTCTTCTACGAGAAACATGCCATCGGTATTCTTTTTTGGAATTGCAGCAGCCGAAGGATGCGCCGGCAATTCGCAGGCGGAAGCAGGAAAAGCTGCCAGAACAACCATAAACAGCAAACAAATTTTAACGATTCTCATTTTGCCCTCCTGATGCGCCTTCTAATTCTGACCGGTCAGCTGAACCGTCTTGACCAGCTTTTCTTTGCGAATTCCCATGTTTCCACGTGCCATTTTTCCTTCACCGATTGCGGTCAACTGCGCAGTCAGAACTGTCTGTCTTTTTACCGCATCGGTATAAGCACTGATAATTTCAAAATCTGAAATGCTGTATTTCCAGTCGGAGGCTGTGATACCAGGAACAAGCCATGCCGGGCTCGTAGCAGTACAGTCTGACGCGAAGGTCAGCAACCCGCCGTTGTCTTTGTTCCCTGGTGCCGGCATTGCGGCAGTAGAAGCCGGAATACCACGAAACGGGCAATAACCGAGCGACAGAACCCCTGAGTCGTAGGCATCCTGCGGAAAGGCACTGAGCTTCAGCAACAGATGTTGAGCTGCCGACTGGGCCAGAAAATTCACCTGCAGAAAATGAAAAGTGTTGACGTTCTGCTGTTTCGATTCTTTGCGGAAATAGAAAAGACTTGAAGCCATGACCATTACGCAGAGGCAGAAAAGCAGCACGATCGGAATCGCGATGCCACAACGCAGATTGATTACGCGACCTGATTCAGTTTTCAACCGGAAAAGCCCTCCTTCCGAGAAGAATCAGCTCATTGCGCGACTCGAATGAGCCTGATGGCAGACGCCAGCGAATTTTCAGACAGATATCGACAAGAAGAGGCCAGGTGATACCCGGGTAAAGGGTTGCCAGATTGAGAGAGCGAGGTGTTCCTGGCACGCCGGTATGGGTTTCTCCGCCAGCAGCACATGATTGCGGCTCGTGAAAAGTCATCTGCGGAATCTTAAAATTCAGAGAACTGTTGTCATGCTCATAAACAGTGTATTCACCTTCGAAAATGTTCCCCTTCATCTCGACAGTGTGCCCGGCCTGAGCATAAGACCATGGTTGCGCCGTACCAGCACCGTTCAGCAGATTTGCCCGGGTAATTACATACATCAACCGGTTCATCTCTTCTTTTGCCAGGTTGGCGGCAATGCCCTCGGCATCCTGTTCGCGGGTACCACGGGTCGCATAGGTCAGCAGACCGGCAATCGGCAGCACCGACAGCGCCAGTATCGAGACCGCCAGCATGATCTCGACCAGGGAAACCGCCCGTCTGCATCCGCGTTTCATCGAATTACCTCGACTTCTACCTTGGCACCCGTCTGGGCAATTACTTTTGCATCCGGGTGTCGAACCTGGTCTTCATGGATCACAGACACTTCAAAGGTGATAAGCTTGCCGGCCAGCGGTTTATCAGGGTCGAATTCTTCAAGGTTGAGCTTGATTTTTTCGACATTGCTGGAAACAACATAGTTGGTGAATTCCTTTTCGCTTTTGTCGGTTCCTTCGCTGCGAACTTTGTTATATATCAGCCGGCCACCCTCGAGCTTGAACTCGCAACTATACACCCCACCGTCACCGCCGTTTCTGAAGGGAACGCCGATCGACCAACTGGCAATTACGGCATCGGCAGTGATTTCGTCGGCGCTGTTGAGTGCAAACCTGAAGCCATCCATGGTCACAGCGGTACCGTTCACGCGCACGTCAGAACGGTATGAAGCCTTCTGCATTTCTTCTCTGATAAAAGCAAGACCGTTGCGTAAACGGTTCTGGGTAGCCAATGCCCAGCTGCCTTTCTGAAAACTCGCTGACATACCGAAAAAAATCTTGTAGCCAAAACCCAGCAGCAGAGACAATACCCCCGCCGCCACCAGAACCTCCACCAGAGTAATACCGGAATGTCCAGGCTTCTTTTTCATGATCAGCATAAGACTCTTCCCTCATTATAACCGAATTTACGCACCGACAGGCAAGATTTTTGTGAAGAGAACAAGTGTTGTTCCTGATCAATCAGTGTACAAATCATTTTATACCGCGCAGGGAACGCAAAATTTGTCTGCCGCTCTGAGGCCTGGTGGTATTTTTCATCACCAGCCGTCATTGTTGCCATTGTCGACTTACGATTGTTTCAGGGCTTCACCCCTCGCAATGACAGCTGGAAAATGTCATTGCGAGTGCAGCGAAGCAATCACAGTTCAGTCAAAACAACTTCGTCACTATGCACTTTACGAATGCAATGAGTGCTGGATTTTGACCGGGAATTACTGTTGCACCGGCACGTCTATTGACTTTGTCTGTGGCTGAATCTATCATGAGCGCACACATCTACAAGATATGGAGCAACATCAATGGCAGAAAAATATGATCCGCAGAAGGTTCAGGCAAAATGGCAACCGAAATGGCGCGAAATGGGGCTTTACAAAACCTCAGAAGATCGTAGTCGCCAGAAATTCTACTGCCTCGACTTTTTTCCCTACCCCTCCGGAAATGGCCTCTCGGTAGGGCATCTGCGCAACTACGTGCCGACTGATGTTATTTCCCGCATGAAACGCATGCAGGGTTTCAACGTGCTGCACCCGATGGGCTGGGATGCCTTCG
>CAZPCO010000111.1:0-9072 GCA_964585025.1 uncultured bacterium
TAATATAAATCCCAGCTTATGATGGAATTACAAATCAGCGGGAATTGATGATTAAACCCTGAAATATTCGAACCAGTCTGTGCGAGTGGTATATTAGGACAATGAGAGAAAAGAACAGAATTTTTGCGGAAGTTGAAGCGGTTGATCGGCAGCTGCTGCACTCGTCGGTAATCAATGGTTCATACTCAGTGCGGGTGCGCACCGAACATCGCATTACCCTTGTTTCGCTGACCGGGCGAATGATCAGCCTGGTTTCGCCGCCTCTGACCTGTGGCCCGGATTTCATTCTCTGCAAAAAGCTTCCACCTCTCAGTGAGCCAATTACCGAAGATGGCTGGGTTTTCGAAGATACGCACCTCACCATTCCGTTCATGACCAGGCTGAACCTCGACAAAGTTGCAGGTTTCGATTCAGATGCCCGCATCGGTATCAGAGATTTTCCCGGGCACCTGCGCAGCATGATCGTCAGGCGTCTTCGCCAACCCGACTGCGAATTTCTCAAAGATCTCGAAGTGCCGCTTGCTACGTTGTCGAAATCAATTCGTGAACACCTGATCGAGTCTGCAGAAATTCCGGTAATCGGTGTTACCGGTCTTGGCTCCGGGGAAGTCGCGGCCGGTGACGCTGCTCTGTGCGGTATGCTGCTGACCACCCGGTGTTTTTCACTTGGCGGCCGTTTTAGAATGTCATGGTTTCAGCGTCTGGCAGTAGAGATCAGGCGTTTTCTGCATCGGGCCGGCCCTTTTGGCCGCAACTGGATCGGTTACGCGATTGACGGCCGCATGACTGAAACTCAGCAGTTGTTTTTCAACGCCATGTCACGCGATTTCGAAGGTGCCGGTGAAGTGCTGGTGAAACGAATCGCTGACGACGACATGATCAACGGTCGGGCTTTTCTGGCCGGGGTGAACATGACGCTCGAGATGATACAGTCCGGGGTGTTCAACCGCTGATTAACACAGATCAGAGGCAGAATGATCTCCCACGGATGAACACAGATAGACATGGATTGAAGGCAAGAATGTTTCGCGCGGATGACCGAAGATGGTTTTTCCGTTCCTCGAGCGAAGACAAAAGGACTATTTTTTACTTCAGGATTGCTTCAGGGCTTCGCCCTTTGCAATGACACGATTCTGTCACTGCGAGGAGAAGAGCGACGAAGCAGTCTCGTTAAGATCTGGATTGCTTCAGGGCTTTGCCCTTCGCAATGACAAGTTTGGATCGGGATTGCTGACACAGATTTTTTTTTAATTTGCGGGGGGTACAATAAAAAATACAGGTGTCTGGCCATGTTTGGAATGAAATTTGAATAAACTGAGTTAAGAATGGCTGAAATGAAGAGATTTTTGCCCTTAAAGATGCCTAACCGTTCAGAACCTCAGAAATTCGGGTGTCATTAACCTGTTAATTGTGACGATAAATAATATAAGGATAGGAGGAAGGTGTATCCTGTTCGCAGGTTATGTCTTTCTCCCGGCAAGGAAGCAATCTGACAGATTCAAGGAGGAATCTGAATATGCAGAATCTAATTTTGACCAGTAATATCAACAATAAAAGACATCTTTCGGCCGCCGGGTCAGGGGCAATTTTTCCGCGAACTGGTGCGGGAGATGTGTTAATCTGGGTCAAAGAAGCCGATCTGTATAAAGAAACCTCCTCAGGAAGTAGCTTGCCCGATTCTGACCTGATCCTGGGTTTCAGGATCTGAGTCTGTGGTTTATCATTATTGAGAAAGGAGCGTGGAAAAAATGGAAGTTGGAAGTGTAAAATCCCCGATTGAAACCTTACAAAATCAGAATTCAACCAGCGCTGCCGAGAAAACGGTAGAAGCATTGAAGGCCCAGCAGCAGACTGAGCCTGCCAATGCTCTTGAAGCTGCTAAAGAAAACAAGGAAAAAAGTGAAGAAGAACTCAAGGAAGCGGTCGATAAGCTGAATAAGACAGCAGTGATTTTTGACAGATCACTGCGGTTTCAGATTCACGACAAGACTCATCGCACCATGGTTTCGGTAGTCGACATCGTCCAGGACAAGGTGATCCGGCAGATTCCGAATGAGGAAGTCCTCGATCTGGTCGCAAAAATGGATGATTATCTTGGCATGATCTTCGATAAAAAGGCATAAACAGATTTTCCTGAAAATCAGCCGGTCTGGTTTTCGACAGGAGGCATACAATGGTCAGCAGCATCAGCAGAAACTGGGTTGGAGGGCTGTCCAGCGGTCTTGATACGCAATCGTTGATCGATCAGCTGATTGAAGTTGAAAGTTTCTCAAAATACAGCCTTGAACGCAAACGCAACACTCTTACCTATCAGCAGGAAATGCTGCAGGAAGTCAACCTGAAGTTGTCTGAATTGCAGAACAAGGCCACCGACCTGACTTTCAGCAAAACTTTCAATTCGAAGACCATTGATGCCTCAGATGCCAGAGTCGTTAACGCCAGGGCGACAACAGAAGCCGCGATCGGCAGCTACACCGTGCATGTTAAACAGCTGGCGACATCGACCAGTGTTGCCTCGCAGCATAAGCTCGCCGGGTCACTCGAACTTGGCCATAATCTTGAGACTTCCAACTCCATCGGGGGAGCCTCGACTACTCTGGGGGCTCTGGGTGTCAATCCCGGTAACCTGGAAGTAAGAATAACAGGCGGTGGTTCGGGAACTTTCACTGTTTCACCCGGTGTCAGCGGCACCAACTCGGTTCAGGATATGGTTACACTGATGAATGTCAGTATTTCCAACAAGTCTGAGCTGAGGGGCAAACTGAATGTATCTTACGATGAGAAGAACAACCGGGTTAAATTCAACCTTCTCGATTCAAGTCTGAAACTCGAGATTGCCGATACCGGCGCTTCGAACATCATTTCTTCGATGTTCGAAGCAGATGGTCAGATAAATTTGAGCAAAGACATTCCGGTTAAAGATTCGGCTCTGAAGACTATCAGGTCCGGTTTGAACGCTACCATAGCCGATCTTGGCATAACGCCGGGAACTCTAAACATAAAAAGAGATGGCGCAGCTGAAGAAGCGTTCGATATTTCCGGACTGGCTGCCAATACGACTGTTGCGGGCCTCATCGATTACCTGAACAGTGAAATCGACAGCAAGGACAGTCTGGTGAAGGGCGGCACCGCAACCGGCAATCCCGCTGACCGGTTGGTAGAATTCAGATTTGATGCGGCAGATGGCAAGCTGCAACTGGTCAATACCAGTTCTGCTGATGGCAAGTCCTTCACTCTGTCTGATGGGCTGGTTGGCGGCACTAATCTTACCACCAGGCTGTTTGGTGGCAACAGTAAGACTTCCAGTCTCGATGAGGGCGCCAAGCTGGCGAATGAAACTTTTTCCAAGGCAATAACTGCAGGCGTTTTCACTGTAGACGGCGTTCAAATAAATATCAATCCGCAAACCGACGATCTGCAGGGGGTTCTTTCGCGCATTTCGGCTCTTACCGCCATAGATGCCACCTATGATTCCGAAACCGACGTCATAAGTTTTACCCGAAAAGATGGTAGTAACGCTCCGATCGGTATCGGTTCGTCAACCGACACCAGCAATTTTCTCAATGTTACCGGTATGGTTGCAGGCAGTCAGTCTGCAGCAGCAAGACTTGCCAGTTCTTCCAATCTCGGCAAGACTCTCGCTCAGGCAAGAAACAATGATATTGCCACTGAATTCGGCGTTGCCGCTGGAACCCTGCGCCTCACAGTCAATGGCAAAGTCAATGATATTTCTTACGATGGCACTGAGACTCTCAAGGAACTTCTCGATAAGGTCGGGCAGATCGAAGGCGTGGCTGAAGCTTATTACGATGCTTCTTCCGGCAAAGTTAACATTGTTGGTTCTGACAAGGGAGCTTCTGCGACTCTTCAATTGCAGGATGCCAGCGGGTCGCTCGCTTCGGTGCTCGGTCTGAATACTGGTTCGGTCAGCGGTCAGGAGTATGGCTCAACGCTTGTCAGCACTAGGCCGATTTCAGATGTAAAGTCGGCAAGTCCGCTGAACAGTGCCGGGTTTGCCAAGCCAGTGACTGCCGGCACCTTTACTATCAATGGGGTGCAGTTTTATATCGGCAGTACATCGAGCATGACTCTTGATACGTTGGTCAGTTCGATCAACAGCAACACCAAGGTTGGTGTAAAGGCCCATTATGACCCGACCAACGGCCAGTTTGTGTTGACTTCGACAGAAACCGGCAATCGGGCAATCGCTCTCGGGGCTTCATCGGATACCAGCAATTTCCTGTCGGCGATGGGTCTGACCGGAGCGGTTCAGAACGTCGGCAAGAACGCAATTTACAGCATCGACGGTGTTTTTGGCGGTTCCGATCAGGTCAGTCAGAGCAACAACGTTGCCGATGCCGTGAACGGTGTTACTTTTGATTTTTATGACGTTACCGGCGCTGCCGGTTCGGTGGTCAACGTCAATGCAGATACTGAAACCGCCATGACCGCAATCAAAGATTTTGTCGAATCGTATAATGAAGTGACCGAGCTGGTTTATTCCCGGCTGACCGAAGAACGCGACTGGGATCTCAGCGCTCTGAGCGACAAAGAAATGAACGCCATGGATGAATCAGATCTGGCCACCTATGAACAGGCCTACAAGATTGGGCTTCTCTCGGGTGACAACACTCTGCGATCTGTCCGGTCGCAGATGCGCATGGTCATGTCCTCGATCGTTCCTGACGTCGAAAGCCTGTTCAACAGTCTTTCCGATCTGGGCATCACTACCGGTGCCATCGGGTCTGATTATCAGGATACAATGGTCGGGACTCTGAAGATCTCGAATGAAGATACTCTTAAAAGCGCTTTGAGTGCAAATCCCGACAAGGTTGCTGCACTGTTCAACAAAGATTCCACCGATACCAACAAGATGGGTATTGCCCGCCGTCTGAAAAATGCTATCAATGAATTTACCAAGTCTGATGGTCTGCTGACCAAGCGGGTTGGTCGCAGCGGCGTCACTTCCAACAATGAAATGGCGAAGCAGATATCGACGATCAATACCCAGATTTCCAGCCAGGAAGAGCGGCTGAAAAGCCGTGAGGAATCGTTACTCAAACAGTTTGCCAGCCTTGAAACGGCCTTGTCAAACTATCAGTCGCAATCATCCGCATTTTCCAGCCAGCTGTCGCAACTGACTGGCAGCAAATGAATCTGTTGATATGAAGGTGAAACATTGGAAATTTTATTAAATGGCAACCCGCTCGAAATTGAAGGTGTTGACGGCGAAGTGACAGTTCTTCATCTGCTGAAAACGGTTGAAGACTCTCTTCAGGGCACCGGCAATACCATTGTTGAGCTGTTGCTCGATGAACAGACTTTCAGCCCTGACGAAACCGACAAACTGGCCGAATTGAAAGTGGTTGGGTTCAAGAAAATCGAGCTGGTGGCAGCAACTGCCGAGGAAATGATTCAGGCCGCATTTGAAGATGGCGACAGCGGTATAGCTCATCTCGAGGAAATTGCGGCCGAAGTGTCTTCTGATCTGCGTCTCGGCAAAGTCAAAATTGCGATGGACAATTATATTGAATTCGTCGATGGCGTTGAATGGCTGGTAACAGTTCTAAGCAATGCTGAGCGGGCTTTTGCCGCCCGGATGGCGGAATCGTCAATGGAGTCAGATAGACAGGCTCTTCTCGAGAGAATTTCCGAACAGATGGCTGCGGTCAAAGCAGCACAGGAATCTGAAGACTGGGTTCTGCTGGCCGACCTTCTGGAATATGAATACCCTGAAATCCTTGCCGACGCGAGAACACTGATAAAAAGCATCATGGAGTCGTGATCCTGATATGAGCGATGAACTCTTCAACAGGAATCTGAATGTGCTCAGGCGCCATCCGGCAGCTTTCAACGCTGTCGCGTTTGCCGCCAGGCAGTATCGTTCTGACTCCTATCTTGTCGAAGTCGCAAAAAACGGCGATCTGACGATGAGTTACGTTGAAGAGAGCCAGAAAACGATTTCTTACCATAGCAGATACAACCCGGCAGCTGAAGCTGAAAAACTGGTTGCAGCCGGCTATGAAGGTCAGACGCATGCTATGCTTCTAGGCTTTGGTCTTGGTTACATGGCTGAAAATCTGCTTGGCCGGTTCGGTCCGCGGGTCGGTGGGCCGCAGCTTTTTGTCATCGAACCGGATGCGGGCATCTTTTTGACGGCAATGAAGAACCGTGATTTGACCGGGTTTCTCGCTGATGCCCGGGTGGCTCTCTGCGTCGGATTGACTGCCGATCAGGTTGGCGATTTCTGGGGCACAAACCTTGACTGGACAGTGATGGAGCGTCTGGCGATCGTTGATCACCCCCCATCGGCAGCCCGTTTCAAACAGTATTTTGCAAGAGTCGTCGAAAAGATAAGGTATCTGTGCAACCGTTCCAAGGGCAACCTGGTAACTCTGATGCACGCCGGGTTTGAGTTTCATACCAACTATTTCGCCAATCTGGCGGCCAGCTTTTCTTTGCCTGGCGTTGAAAGACTTTTTGACCGGTTCAAAGGAGTTCCGGCGGTAGTAGTAGCTGCCGGTCCATCTCTCGACCGCAATATTCATCTGTTGAAGAATGTTAAAAACCGTTTTCCGATCGTGGCTGTGGATACGGCACTGCGCCAGCTTATCGCTAACGGAATCAGGCCTGATATAGTTTGCGCTGCCGACCCGTCTTATGAAAATTCTCTTGATTTCGTCGGCGTCGAAAATGAAACCGACGTTGTTCTGGCTGTAGAGCCGATGACCCACCCGGATATTTTTTCCAGCTTTAGAGGGCCGTTGATGCTGATGACTTTTGGTGGTGGTCTACAGCCGGTAATCAAAGACCTGCGCGAGCCGGTCGGAACTCTTGGCTGCTGGGGTTCGATCGCGACCACCAATTTTGATCTGGTAAGGCGCATGGGTGCTGATCCGATTATTTTCCTTGGCCTCGATCTCTCCTTTCAGGATGGTCGCCTGCATGCCCGCGGCTCTTATTCAGACGATATTCTTTATGAAAAGGTTCATCAATACACTTCTATCGAGCATGAAGCGGCTGATTACATCAATACCCGTGGCACCTACAAGTTCAGCCGTGCCGATGGCAACACCATTTATACCGATCAAAACATGAAGCTGTATAAAGACTGGTTCGAAGACCAGTTCAGACAGACGGCTGCAAAGGTCATCAACGCCACGGAAGGTGGTATTGTCGACAGGTATGTTGAAATCATGCCATTTGCCCGGGTTATCGAACGTTATGCCGACAAGAGTGCGCCGGTCAGGGAAATCATCGCTGAGGCTCTTTCCCGGCCTGTTAAGGCAGATCGTGATGCTCTGATTGCCAGAATGTCGCAATTCAGGAAGACCCTGAGGCAGAATGAAAGCGATGCCCGCCAGGCAGTTGCGGTCTGTGGGCGTCTGCTCGGATCACATGCCACCAGGGTTGCAGCAGATCTTGACGGTCGGGTCCGCGCCGATTTTTTCGCTGTCATGCAGCTTCACGACCGAATCTGCAGCGATAAAGATCTTTTTCCGTGGTTCTCAATTCACCAGACCCGTTTTATTACGCGTCACACGATGGAAGTCATGTCGCTTAAGACTAACAGTGCCGCAACTGTAGAGCTCTGGCTGCAGCAGATGCTGCAGTTTTTCGCAGCCCTTGAAAAGTTTCACGAATATCAGATGCCGCTGCTCGATCGGGCAGTGGAGTCCCTCAACAGGCAGACAAAATCAAATACCGTTCGCGAGGGAGTGGCAATTAATGGGTAACCCATATCAGAACACTGCATATCGGAAAACACAGGTCGAAACGGCTTCCCCTGAAGCCCTGATCCTGATGTTGTATGATGGTGCCCTGCGTTTTATGGGCCAGGCTGAGCTTGCTTTCGAAGAAAAGAATCTCGAGCAGATCAGCAATATGCTGCTGCGCGTTCAGGCGATTTTTGCCGAGCTCATGGCCGCCCTGGACAAAGAAAAGGGTGGTGAAATAGCAGTAAATCTTGAAAGGCTGTATGTTTTCTTTCTTGAAAAGCTTGGTGATGCCAATGTCAGGAAAGATATCAAGCCGATGCTTGAAATCAAACCACTGGTGCAGAATCTTCGCAATACATGGGAACAGGCAATGCTCAAGCACCAGAGTTCTCAGCAGGCGGCACCAGCGCCGCGACCCAGACTGAACGTGGCTGTTTGAGCCAGAAAGGCAGGTGAGTGCTTTGTCCGGAGTAAACTCTGTAGGTGGAACTTCAACTGCGGAATTGATGAAAGTACTGGAAAATGCACAGCAGGCTACCATCGATCTGGCGGAAAAAATGATCAAGATTTCGAATACTTCGCAGGTAGCTGAAGCTGAAGCGACCGGGCTGGGAAAAATGATCGACCTCTACGCCTGAATGCTCATCTTGAACTTATCCGGAAAGGGAAAAATCCGGAGAGACCTGCAATATTTTCCGAACAATTGGATTGCTTCGCTTTTCTCGCAATGACAAAAGTTCGTCACTGCGAGGAGCAAAGCGTTGTGGCTGTGTGCCAAGACACGGGCCGGCTGAGCTGATATCGATTGTTCGCTGAGACTTCATAACTCTGCATGTCTCTCGTACGTCAAGGATTTTTCTCTTTTTTTCGGGCTGGTTTTGCAGTAGAATCAAGGCTGAACCGGCTTGCCGGAGTAGAAAATAAGCAATATCAGGGAGTCAGCCATCAGTACCGGGATTATTTTTTATGTTGACGGGCTGAAAAACCTGTACCGTCGCAATTTCCCTCTGCACGAACCGTTTTGTGACGGCCTGACTCCTCTCGATGTCATGGTCGGGCGCTGCAGGCACCATGGTCTTGCATCATTGCCGAAAGTGCTTTTGATTCCTGATACTGATGAATACGCGCCGTTGGCAGCCCAGGCATGCCGACTCGGTGTCGGTGTCAGCAGGTTTTCTTCTGCCCAGGTTCAGGAAAAGCCAATAATGCTTCGGCAGCAGCGTTGGAATCTTGAAGACGATTCTGGAAATGACACCTGGGTCGGTGCGGCATTTGCGGCTGTTGTCAGTGAAAACAGCTGGTCGACGGCATTTTTGATGCCGCTGACCAATATGCTTATTGAGCCTGAGGCTGC
>CAZPCO010000112.1:0-9031 GCA_964585025.1 uncultured bacterium
AAAAACTAACTCTTCAGCTGCCAATTACCGAAGAATTATGCAGGGTACTTTTTGAAGGTCGCTCACCGGATATTGCTGCCGCAAATCTGATGGGTCGTTCCTTAAAGGCCGAAACTGACTAACCTCTCAAGGAGAGAACGAAATAATGAAGTTTTTTCGCTCAGGTTTGTTTGTCGCCATCGTTCTGGTATTTCTTGCTTCGATTTTCTTCACGATCATATATTTTCAGCACCGCGCTCCGGTGAAACCCGGCAGCGACCAGACGCAGACGACCGCAGCAACAGCCGGGAACACCGACACAGTCAGTCCGGAAGCAGAAAAAACCGAAGTCAAATCAGTTCAGATTGCTTTTGCCGATGGTGAGCGGCAGCTAGAGGTAAAAAACGAAGTGCCCCTCTATTCGGTGACCCTTAAAGACAACAAAGTCGTAAAAATCGAAGCCGATGGTGACCTGGCCCGTTCTCTCGTTGACAATCTTTCACACCCGGATCAAAAGTCACCGGAACCAGCCCGTCTTGAAAAAGCTCCCAAACAGTTCGACCGCCTCGTGCGCGGCCAACCTGGAGTGGGCATCGACAAGGCCCGCACTCTTGAAGCACTCGAAAACAGCATTAAACAAAGTCAGAACGCCAATAATCTTTCAGTGAATGTCGTCATAGCAAAAACCGAGGGGAAGGAAGGTTTCGAAAGCAAAATGCGCGAAATGGGCTTTACCACTCTCATCGCAACTTACTCGACCAGGCATCCCGGCCATGTAGAGGATAAGGAACGCAACGTCAACCTCGAAATCGCCAGCCACAAAATCGATGGTCTGATTATTCCCCCGGGCGGAAAATTCAGTTTCAACAAGGTTGTCGGCCCACGCACCAGACAGAATGGCTTCAAAGAAGCCGGAGTCATTTCGCAGGGAAAAGTAATTCCAGGGCTCGGCGGCGGTATCTGCCAGGTCAGTACAACACTCTACCGGGTTGCCCTGCTCAGCGGCATGAAAATCGACGAACGCCACAATCATTCGATCTATGACGGAATTGAATATGCCGACCGTGGCCTTGATGCAGCTGTATCCTGGGGTTCCAAAGATTTCAGATTCACCAACACTCTTGACATTCCTGTTCTGATAACAAGCCGGGCCGGAAACGGCTGCGTAGAAGTCGCTATTTACGCCGAGAAAAAGCCATTCAGCTCGATAGTTCTTCAAACCAGAAATGAAGTCAAGCACCCCTACCAGACGGTAAAAAACAACAACAGATCCTTGAAAAAGGGCGAAACGAAGATCCTGCATCCTGGCGTTAATGGTTACAGTGTCGAAGCTTATCGCATCATTATTGCCAGTGACAGCAAGAAGGAAGAACGGCTCAGTAAGGATCGCTACCTGACGTTCAACCGAATCGAGGAGAGTAATAATTGAAAAAGCTGCTTGTTACGCTGTTTCTGATTGCGACTGCCTGTTGCCAGGCAGAGGCGGCGCTTGATCTTTCGGTTTTTTCCGTAAAAGGCTACGAAGGCAAAGGGCCGCTTGAATTCAACGCTCCCGAAGACCTGCTGCTGCTGCCTGATGGCCAGATTCTCGTAGCTGACCAGCGCAACAATCGTCTGCAGCTGCTGTCGCCCGAAGGCGATTTCATCAGAGCAATACCGCAGCTGGTTGCCTCAGAGCCAATCAGAGCCGACGGCAAAAAGCAGAACACCCCGAAGATGCTGCTGCCGCCAAGATCTGCTACCAGCAGTGTTTCTCTGGAAATGACCCAGAAATTTCTCGAAGAAGTTCAGAGATTTTTTCCCAGACCTACCGGGCTAGCCCTCAACGGCAAAGGTCAGGTCTACGTCACTTTTATGGAAAGTGATCTGATCGCCCTGGTTGATCTTGCCTCGGGCAAGGTGACCGGCACTCTCGGGCGTTCGGGGCGTGGTCAGGGCGAACTGTTTCAACCGCTCGACATCGATCTCAGCCATGACGGGCGAATCGCAGTTGCTGAAGGCCGAAACAAGCGCGTTCAGATCATGGATGAGACCGGAAAATGTTTAAAGGAACTGGTCTACCAGGAGGAAACCAAAAAGGGAGCTTTCAACGCTGTCGCGCCCCGTGGTGTCCACTGGCTCAACGACGGCAATCTCGTCGTCTCATACCCGGGATACAATCAGATCGTCTGCTGGGAACCCAAAGAGGGCAAGATTGTCTGGCGTTACGGCAGCACCAAGGGTAGTGACAAAGGCATGATGAATGGGCCTTCATATATCAATCGCAGCCTGGACGAACATCTTCTGATTACGGATACTCTTAATCACCGCATCGTCGAAATCACTGCCGATGGTAAATTTTTCGAGCACCACGGCAGACGTGGCTCGGCACCCGGACGCCTGCTCATGCCCAGAGGTCTGGTGCTCAACCGTGACGAAACCCTGATCGTCGCTGATCAGGGTAACAGCCGCATTCACTTCTTCCAGCCGGGGCAGGTAACCCTCACCCTGCGTGAAGCCAAGCAGCTGGCGCTCAAAGACGACTGGGTTAACGCAATGACCCGTATCGAACGCGTTCTTTATCTGCAGCCAAACAATGAGCAGGCCCGCGACCTCATGATCAACGCTCTCTACTACTTTGGCAATAAAGCTTTCAATGATCGCGATTTTTTCAAGGCCGAGGAATTCTACCGCCGGGTTCTCAAATACAATCCCGACGACGCCAACATCCCGCAAAAACTTGATGCTATTTTCTGGGCCGCAAATCAGGGCTTGATTGCTTCGATAGTTTTTGGCATCATAGCTGTCATAGCTGGTCTGATTATTGTCTGGATTCTTAAGGTTCTGCTTACCAGATTTATCTTTACATCCACCCAGGAGTAAGCTTTTGTCACTGAATAAAATACGGAACTTCTGCATCATCGCCCATATCGACCATGGCAAATCGACTCTTGCCGACCGGCTCATCGAAATCACTTCGACAGTCAGCAAGCGCGAAATGAAAGACCAGCTGCTCGACTCAATGGAACTGGAACGTGAGCGCGGCATCACTATCAAAGCCCAGGCGGTGCGCATGCTTTATACCAGCAGTAGAAGCGGCGAAGAATATTGCTACAATCTCATCGACACCCCAGGCCACGTTGATTTTTCCTATGAAGTTTCGCGTTCGATAGCCGCCTGCGAAGGCGCTTTGCTCGTCGTCGACGCCAGTCAGGGTGTCGAAGCGCAGACCATGGCAAATGCCGCTCTGGCTATCAATCACAATCTCGAGATTATTCCGGTCATCAACAAGATCGATCTGCCGGCCGCCGATCCTGAAAAGGTCAAAGAAGAAATTGAAAACCTGATCGGCGTCGACTGCTCCGAAGCCCTTCTGGTTTCGGCCAAGGAAGGCCGCGGCGTGCCCGAGCTTCTCGAAGCCATTATTGATCGAATTCCAGCTCCAAAGGGCGAACCGAAACAGACTCTGCGAGCTCTGGTTTTCGACGCCAACTACGACTCCTACAAAGGGGTAATCGTTTATTGCCGCATCGTCGACGGCTCTCTGAAGGCCAGAGACCGCATCAAATTCATGGCCACCGATGCCTGTTTCGAAATCATCGAAACAGGAGTGTTCACCCCAAAACCCGTGGTGGTTAACGAGCTTGAAACCGGTCAGGTTGGCTTTTTTCATGCCACCATCAAAGAAATGGGGCATGTCAACATCGGTGACACCGTTGTCCTGGAAAAGGCCCCTGCGGTCAAAGCCATTCCTGGCTTTCAAAAAGCAAAGCAGATGGTATTCTGCGGTCTTTACCCGGTCGAAACCAATGCCTTCAACGATCTTCGCAACGCACTCGACAAGCTCACCCTCAATGACAGCAGCCTTTCGTTCTTCCCTGAAAATTCTCTGGCGCTTGGGTTCGGCTTCAGATGTGGCTTTCTCGGCCTCCTGCACATGGAAATCATCCAGGAAAGGCTTGAACGGGAATATGATCTCGATCTGGTAACCACTGCACCGAACGTAATTTACGAAGTGGTTTTAAAGGACGGCACTGCGTATGAGATCGATTCTCCGGCTAAACTGCCCGATTACAACCAGCTGGAAGAAATTCGCGAACCTTTCGTGCATGCAACGATTTTCCTGCCCAAGGATTACATTGGCACCATCATGGAACTCGCCCAGGATCGCCGTGGAGTCATGAAAAACATGGAATTCATCTCTGAATCCCGCGTTTCACTATCTTTCGATCTGCCGTTGTCAGAAATCATTGTCGATTTTTACGATAAGCTGAAAAGCAGAACCAGGGGCTATGCCTCGCTCGATTACGAGCACATCGGCAACCGCACCGCCGATATCTCGCGCGTTGACATTCTCGTAAACGGCGATCGGGTTGATGCCCTTTCGTTTCTATGTCACCGTGACCGGGCCGAATACCGTGGCCGGGCCGTCATCACCAAGCTTCGCACCCTGATTCCGCGGCATCAGTTTCAGATACCTCTGCAGGCAGCCATTGGCGCCAAAATCATCGCCCGCGAAAACATCGCTGCAGTGCGCAAAGACGTAACCGCCAAATGCTACGGCGGCGATATCACCCGCAAGCGCAAACTTCTCGAAAAGCAGAAGGAAGGCAAGAAGCGCATGAAAATGGTGGGCAATGTCGAAATTCCCCAGAAGGCATTTATGGCGATCCTGCGCCCTGATGACGATTGAAATACAAAAAAAAGCCCGGCCTGCAGCCGGGCTTTTTTTATAACTCTATTGTTCTGAAGAATAGTAATCAAGGTGACGCGAACAGACCAGGCAGTTTTTTGCTTCCTTGTCACTATAAATAAACGATTCGCCACAGATCGGGCAGATTTTAACCGGGTTGACCGGATCTTTGCCAAATTCTTTCAGGCGCACATATTGCCAGCCGAAAATATTTCGACCGCTCGCCATGAATTCATCGACAATTTTTTTGGCCGAAGCCTTTCTTGCCGTATCATCAGCTTCAACTTCTGGGGCACGCTGTCTCAGAAAAAATTTGTGGGTTTCGGGCATTTTGTCAGGGTCGATTTTTTTCATATCGACAAACACCCGGATGCCTCGACCGTTCGAGCGATCAAAGAGGGTCAGAGCATAGCGACCTATCTGATCGCGCATGATCAGATACTTGTTGCCGATGGTGCAGCCGGTAAGAAATTGAATGGCGTCGGAAAGACAAACCTGGGTTTCTGTAACCGCCCCGAGTTTTTTTACGTCACCCAGTTTCTCTTTTGCCAGCAGAACCATCTCGACACCGATCGGAATTCCGGGAGCTCGTTTGGTGTGAAATTTGTAGACTTTTTCGACAAGTTCGCTGAATTCGTTATCGGTCATTTCTGCTCCTTTACGGCGAATGGTAGATATATTATTCCATCACCTGGCTGCGAATGCAAGCCCATCAGGAATTCATCTTTTCAAGGGTCAGGCGGGCCGCCCTCTTCACGTTCTTGCTCCGATCATTCTTGGCAACTCTAGCGAGACACTCCTTGCCACTTTCGAGAGTACAGGCTGAAAGTGCTTTCACCACAGCATATCTCACCTCTTCAGAGGCATCCTTCTCGTATTTGATCACCACAGCAAAAGCTTCAGGCAGACCAACCCTGCCGAGAGAATTCACTGCCGATGATCGAACGAATTCATTGTCGTCTTTGGCAGCGGCAATAAGCAACTGCAGAGCTTCATGGGTCTGAAAATCGCCGAGCGTATTGGCAGCACTGCCGCGAATGTTCGGGCTTGGGTCAAGCAGGCTTTTTCGCAGCTTTTCAAGACTGGGCGGCAGATTCTTAACGTCAGAAAGTGGCCTTACACTACCATCGTCAGCATTCTGCTTCGCGGCCGGCTCAGAAACAACGTTCTTCATGTTCTGCCGGGCGAGCAGAAACAGTTCTTCATCGAGTCTCTTGGAAGCCTCGATCAACTCTTCGAGAAGATCAGGGTTGTCATGCCCCATGAGCGAAAGAGACGCCTTGTAGGCAATCTCGGAATCGCTGCTCTTCAGAAGTTCACGCAAGGTTGTCAGAGCCCGAGGATCTTTGATGTGACCGAGCACCTCAACCTTTACCAGCGACTTTTCTTTCTCGCTCAGACCGGTAAGATCTTTCAGGCCGGCAAAAACTGCTTCCGGCGCAAAACCGGAAATTGCCTTTGCCGCAGAAAATCTTACCACTTCGTTTTCGTCTGCTGCGCAGGCCAGCAATGCTTTCAGGGCCTGCGGTTCACCAGTTGTACCAAGCGCATAAGCCACCGATGCCCGCACAAATTTATCGCGATCGCGGGTAGCATCGATAAGCGCCCTGACGATAATCTCATCCTTTCGACCACTGAGAGCTGCTGCAGCCGAATATCTCACCGCGACATTATCATCTTTGAGGGCCAGAAGAAGCGAGTCGACAGATTTCTCATTCTGCATGCCGCCAAGCGCTTCTGCGGCCATGAAACGAACCGATTCTACTTCAAATGGATTGGAAAGTGCTTCGATAAGCGGTTCGACGACATCTTCACTGTCGAGGCCAATCGCAGCCTTTGCAGCCATCTGCCGCATCTGCTGACTGTTATCCTTTAGACCTCTGACCACCAGTTCCTTACGCGGCAACGGGGTTCCATCCGGCTGAAAATACTCAACCGGCAACTGGTCGATTTTAAAAACCACCATTTCCTTGAATTTATAAGGATTGGCGTCGACACCATCTTCGTTGGTCGCTTCCGCCTCAGAAACCGGAGTCTTTTCTGCGGCATCGGCACCTATGGATTTCATTAACGCAGCATCCGAGCGCCGTGAAATTTCAAGCAATGGATCGATGGCTCTTGGGTCACCAATCATGCCGAGACTTTCGGTGGCTGCCAGAGAAACATTCTGGTCAGGTTCGTAAAGGGCTTCAATCAAAGCCGGCACAGCATCGACGAGCAAATTTCTGCCTGCTTCGCGAATTGCTGCTACACGCTTTTCTACGGGTGCTGTAAAGGTACGGATCAGGCTGATCGGGTCGGTTATTTCTTCCTGAACTGGTGCCGGGGCATCCTGAACGACCTTCTTTTTTGCCACTGGAGGCGGTTCTTCGGCTACAGAGGACATCTTCTTTTCCGGAATTTTTTCTGTCGGAGGCTCAGCTGGCCCGGATACTGCCTCTTCAGAAGCCGAAACTTTTCTGGGTGCCCGAATACCGGGTGTGGCAACATCTTCTGTTTTTGAGCGGCGGCCGACAACGATCCGGAAGGCCACTATCAGAAACAGAATAACGAATCCGGCAATCAGAGCAAAATCTACATTTATCATCGCGTCACTTTATCGACTTCATAGTATAATATATTAACGGAATCGGGATAAAATTTTCTTCAGGTGGTTATATTGTGCGGGAAATCGGTAACGTGCTTATATCCGACGAGGTCTGGCAGACCCGCTTCGGCTGCGACCTGGAAAAATGCCACGGGGTCTGCTGCAAATACGGCGATCTGGGCGCACCCATCAGCGAAGAAGAGGAAGAGTGCATAAGCAGACATCTCGACCTCATTGCACCCAAGCTGACGAAACAGAACCTGCAGTTGCTGCGCGGCGGCATCAGTGAAAAATTCAAAGGCGGCAATCACATCATCGAAGTTGCCGCCAATACCCCCTGCCCTCTTTCATTTACCGACGCGAACGGCACCATCCTCTGTTCTCTGCATAGCTACAGCCTTGAAAACGACCTGCCGCTGCTGAGCGTCAAGCCTCTCTGGTGCTCGCTTTTCCCCCTGATTATAAAAAAGACCTCTTCTGGCTGGCTCGTAAACTGCCATTTGCCGGAATTCTGCCGCTCGTGCGACGATCCCCCCCCGCTGCTGCTGAGCTTTGCACCGCTGCTGGCGTCTCTATTCGGAGAAGAATGGGTCGAAGAAGTCAGAGAAGCTTATCAGCGCGAGAAGTCTCAGAAAATGAGGTAGAACTGATGGCTTTAAAAGAACTTTTTGCCAGATTCTGGCCTGGAACAACCAACCCGGAGACCAGATTAAAAGGCCTGATGCTGCAGATAGAATCAGCTTCGGGTGAATTGAAAACCAGAATTGCCGCCACCATCGCCAATATTGCCGCCACCGAAAGAAAACTGCAACAATCGTCGTTAGTTTCCGGCAGTGATGATGGCGAGCGGGTCGAGTTACTCAACAATACGCTTACTGCTGAAAAACAGATTGCCGAGAACCTGCAGACCCTGCTTAAAGAGCTGAAGCAGAAAAAGGAACAGATCGACCTGGCCATGGAACAGAATCATGCCCGCCAGCGCCAGGCAGCCGCCAGCGAACTTCTGGCATCGATATATCGCGATTTCGGCTCTGACCTGGAATTGAACAACTATCTCGAAAAATTTGCCAGCGACACTTTTAAAGCTGTCTATACCGCCGAAAGTCAGCTACAGATAGAACTCAAAAAAAGGACATTCTGAAACGACCGCTTTGTCGTTACACTCCTCCTGGTCAGGCGCAACTACGAATGACTTTTCGTTGTCTTCCGATGCAAAAGCGCTTACAATCTGTCGATTGTGCCATTCTGCTGACCGCAACCACCTCAATAGAAGAACTTTTTCCATTGACCGGCAGTTGGCTGAGACAGTGTTTTAACAGGCTTTGCCCCGTCTTTTTCAGCATATTTGAGTTCGTCAAAGCGATTGAAATATTCACGGGCGGCATCCGTCTGATCCATTTTCAGCAGAATTTCGCCAGCTGATGCATAGAGATCAGGATTTTCGCGGTGTTTGTCGATCAGTTCTCTGACAAGCCAGAACGCCTCTTCAAAGTAGCCCTTGCTGACCAGAACCTTGCTGAGAAACCATTTGGCGTATTGATGTTCCGGGTTCACTTTCAAGGTTCGACGATATTCTTTGATGGCCTCATCTTCCATCTGCATGCTGTAATAAAGATTGCCGATTCTGTAGCTCAATTCGGCATTCTGCGGATCCTTAGCCCGCATATCTTTGAGCCGATGATAATAACGCTCGCGGTCTCTGACGATTGCACCGGTGGTTCCAGGATCTCCGCCATAGGAATATGGCAGATAGCTTATCAACAGAACAAGAGCCGCGATCAGGGCCAGAATTT